>NZ_JAVAXX010000178.1:0-13698 GCF_042709275.1 Bacillus sp. LR_5
CTATGGAAAGGAATGCATATTGAATGGAGCTTCGCCATCTTCAATACTTTATCGCAGTAGCCGAAGAGCTTCATTTCGGAAAGGCTGCCCGGCGGCTGAACATGACGCAGCCTCCTCTCAGCCAGCAGATCAAACAGCTGGAGGAAGAAGTCGGAGTTACGCTTCTGAAAAGGACAAAACGATTTGTCGAGCTTACCGCAGCAGGAGAAATCTTTTTAAATCATTGCCGCATGGCATTGATGCAAATCGGACAAGGAATTGAACTGGCACAGCGGACGGCCCGCGGCGAGCAAGGCCTTCTCGTAATCGGTTTTGTCGGATCAGCTACATATGAATTTCTGCCGCCGATTGTCCGGGAATATCGTAAAAAATTCCCATCTGTGAAAATAGAACTGCGTGAAATATCCTCGTCTAGGCAGCAGGAGGAGCTACTAAAGGGCAACATTGATATTGGTATACTTCATCCTCCCTTACAGCATACAGCTTTACATATCGAAACCGCCCAAAGCAGCCCTTGTGTTTTAGCTTTGCCTAAGCAACACCCATTGACTTCTAAGGAATCAATTACGATTGAGGATTTAAGAGATGAACCAATTATTACTGTTGCTAAAGAAGCATGGCCTACTCTATACATGGATTTTATTCAGTTCTGTGAACAAGCGGGCTTCAGACCCAACATTGTCCAGGAAGCCACAGAATATCAAATGGTGATTGGTTTAGTCAGTGCCGGAATTGGTATGACATTTGTTCCTTCCTCAGCCAAAAAATTATTTAATTTGGATGTTACTTATCGAAAAATGGACCAAATACAGCTTAATGCAGAATGGGTTATCGCTTACCGCAAAGACAATCATAATCCGCTTATAAAGCATTTTATTCATATTTCAAATTGTCAGCAGACAAGAACTAAAGAGAGTGATGCAGGTACATGAACAATACTTGCAATCTCTTTTTTCTTTTGGGATTCTTATGGAATTTTTATTAATTTAATATAATCGCTTAGTACAACTTTATATCAGTATACGTATACATACAGTACAAATAGTTGGCAAGGACATCAGTAAGCGCAGGACATTAGTTTGATTTTAAAAATGAAAGATAGAGAGGTGAAGTAAATTATTGAGTTCACCGGCATATTCACATTGCTCGCTTTTTTCGTAACAATGATTTTTATTTTCTGGAGACCAAAAGGACTAAATGAAGCTATCCCCGCCACATTTGGCGCTTTAATGGTTTTATTGTGCGGAAGTGTGTCATTGGCAGACTTAGGGGAAATCGGAACAAAAGTCACGGGTGCATCGGTTACAATCCTTGCCACTATGATTATGGCCATTGCACTAGAAAGCTTTGGTTTCTTTTATTGGGTGGCTGCAAAACTGCTCCAACAATCCAAGGGTTCAGGCATCAAGCTTTTTTGGCTAACCAATTTGCTCTGCTTTCTCATGACCATTTTCCTGAATAATGATGGGAGCATTTTGATCACAACTCCAATCCTTTTGCTTGTACTAAAATATTTAGGTTTAAAAAAACATCAAAAAGCCCCATATTTATTAAGCGGTGTTTTAATAGCCACAGCCTCTAGCGCACCGATTGGCGTAAGTAATATTGTTAATTTAATTTCTCTCAAAATCATTGGAATGGATCTATATCTTCACACCGCCATGATGTTTGTCCCTAGTATGATGGGACTCATTTTTATGACTTGTCTACTGTTTATGTTCTTTTATAAACGTCTTCCCAAGAACCTGCCAGATATACCGGGCCATTTTCAGTCTCTGCGGCATAGAAGGTACCATCCTCTTCATTCGCCATCAGCTCCTTTACCAGAACGAAATCAAACAAAAATCATGTTGTTTGTGCTTGCATTTGTTTTTCTCGTCAGAATGAGTCTATTTGCAGCATCATATACCGGTATTTCTGTTCCTCTAGTCGCTGTCATCGGATCTTTTATCCTGTTGAGCTGGAGATGGATTTATTTCAAAACCTCCCCAAGAGACTTGTTATATAAATCGCCTTGGCACATTTTTATATTCGCTTTTACTATGTATGTCTTAATTTATGGTCTGCATAATATTGGATTCACAGAGTTACTTGTGAATTATTTTGAACCTGTGGTTTCTGGAAGCCTCGCCCATGCAACTTTCGCATCAGGTATCTCTACTTCAGTTTTTTCTAATCTCTTTAACAACCATCCAGCGTTAATGATCAGTACTTTTACCTTAACTGAAATGACCCTGAATCCTTCAGCAACAAAAATCATCTACTTGGCCAATATTATCGGCAGTGATATCGGTTCATTATTATTACCTATAGGAACCTTAGCAACGCTTATTTGGATGCATATATTAAAACAGCATGATGAAAGTATTTCATGGGGCGAATATATAAAAACGACCATTATCATCATTCCGCTGACTGTTCTTTTTACGTTAACATGTTTATATTTTTGGATCAGTTGGTTATTTCTTTAGCACAGTATGAAACGAAAAACTGCCTTCTGCTTTTCAAGAGGGCAGTTTTGTATACACTAGGGAAGATGCATTGTCTTTAGATGATTTAACTTCCAAATGACTGGCTCTCCACTTGCGTTAATAAGCTCAATTATATTATTAGAGACATCCTTTAATAGACCAACTTTTTCTGGCACCTCTCCCATATCAAATATGACCAATTCACCAATATTTTTTTTGATCTGCTCCTCAAAATTACGCACAAGAGGAACTTTGGAAGGCACGACCGGCAATTGTGAGTTGTCAAGAGTATACGGTGTTTGTTCAGTTGAATAAGGGGTAAACCATTTTAAATGATGCATAGATATAAAAAGTATTTTAAATACGGGTGAGAAAAATACAATATAATCGTTTAAAACATTCGTAACATACCCATGGATCGATCGACCCCCAGTTACATAAACTTCAATAAACTGGCCTTTGACCTTGTTTAATGTATTTCTATATGAAAAAGCTTGAGTTTCTGCCTCTATCATTGCATCTTCCGGATTGATCAAAAATGGCTTCTCAGTACTGGTCATTATTTTCGCCTTGTTCATTTGATGAAGATGCAACAAGGGAATATAAAGATAATTGCAGCCATCAAAAATAACAAAAATATCCTGTCCGATATCTATGAGGGTGCCGACAAACCTTGTATCTCCTGAAATGACAACCTCAACATCTGTGTTAAGGAATTGATTCAAACCTTTCACGATTCTCCTCCTTTAACTGAAAAAGGGCATCACTTAATCTGATGCTCCTCCATTATCTATTAAAATTTACGTTTCCAGTGATAGTCTATCGTTCTGACAATCGTTTCATAGCTATAATCATCCTTTTGTTTTTCTGAACTTTTGAAGGAACTTGAATAACCTGGTGATCTTGATGATTGATAATCTGATGATCTTGGTGATCGTTTAGATGATTTTGATGATTGATAATCTGAAGATTTTAATGATCGTTTAGATGATTTTGAAGAACTTTTTGAACGTGACGAACGGCCAGATTTGGATGATTGATAATCCGAAGATTTTAGTGATCGTTTAGATGATTTTGAAGAACTTTTTGAACGTGACGAACGACCAGATTTGGATGATTGATAATCTGAAGATTTTAGTGATCGTTTAGATGATTTTGATGAGCTATATGATTTTGAAGAAATGAACGAATTGCTGTCCTTATCATTATTGTCTTCCTGACTTTGTTCATTTTTTTGATCCTCTTTTTTGTACGACCCTTTTGGACCTAAGCTAATGCTTTTTATGTGAAAAGGATAGATGCGAAGCACCTCTTGATTTTTCACTATAGTATAATGGCCGTCGGCATTATCTACAAGGATACCCTCAATGGCTTCCGGACCTCCACGATTAATTGAAACCCATTTATGAGTCAGACTCTTAAAAACCTCGCTTAAATCATCAGCTTCCAAAACTCCAACTGGCGTCTGCTCTTCTATTTTCAAATCAGGCTCGTGTTTACTTATACTTTTGATGTGATGGATATTAAAATACACTACCCCATCCTCATTAGTGTTTAACGCAGCGTAATCATCTCCCAGCCAGACCAATCTTCCTTTTTTAGATTCCGGACCCCCTTGGTTAAATTGAACTGATTGGTTTATTAAATGCCCGATTAAGCTATGAAAATCATCAGCATCGAGCATTTCCTCAGTCTCAATTGTTGTGGTGCTATTATTGGTATCCTCAGTAATACTTTTCACATGCTCCAACTGATAATAAATTATTTTTTTTTCAGCTTGTAAAGCTATATAATCTGATTTTACAGCTGTTAATTTTCCTTTTTTAGATTCCGGACCTCCACGATATACAGTAACAATTTTATCTTTCATTGAGTGCAAAAAATTATAATACGATATTTCATTATTTGAATGATATTTCATTCTCCTCTTGCTCATTCAAATTCCTCCTAGTCACTTATACATAGATGATAAACATACTGCATATATACGTGTCACATTTATTTGTTGAACTAATTCAATAGCCTAATTGTCGCTTTTTCCGCGAATACCCATTTTCACGCATTCATAAAATACTTAAATGATCTTTGAGGTATTGTGAACGGTTTTTAATATACTCGCAGATCACATCCGGCTCACGGTCAAAACGCTCAACATCATTCTTTTTATATGGGTCCATCAAGATAAAAGGCCTAATCCGCTCATACATCGCCATGATTTTCGGTTCCATATATTCTATTGTAAAAAGAGATTGGAGCGTTTTTTCTAACAGGCGCTTGTAGGACTTGCGAAACTCGGATTCATCCAATATCCGGGCGGTTAGTGTATTAAATCCTTGAATTCTTACATAATCGGCAGCCATCCGCTCTCCATGGATATCCCTGCCCCAAGTCGCATCATAATCCCAAGGAATCACCTCAAATAATCCGGTTTCCCCGCTTCTGTATAATGCGTAGTTGTGGACAAACCCGTCATAGTTTGAGGTGAATACAATACCGGCAAGCCAGCGCAAATACTTGTCGACATCCACATGCTTTGTCACTTCTGACTTAAACTGAGCTTTAGGGACCGTATTAATTTTAAAAATCATATCCTGTAAATAAAAATCATCCTCCTCAGTCCCTGTTTTCTTTTCATATCCAAGCTCCAGCGATGTTTTCGTTTCCCTTTCTAAATCGCTCATCAGAGAAAAGTTGGCATCATCATCCACCGCATAAAAAATCGCGCCATCAGCCAGCTTCCTTTTCGCCAAATAATATTCATCTACGGATTCAAGTTCAAGATAAACCCCTTCATTCTTCCCATTCATCTTTACAAACACAAACTCTGCCTTTGGAGACAGTGTCCCTAGCTCCGAGAAAAAATCCAGAGACAATTTGTTTCTCATCAAGGAAGGATCTTTATACTCCGCATTTAAGTGAATCTCTCGCGCGCCGCGGAATGTTTTCGGCTGATAAAAGGAAATATGGTATGACTTCTTTTTGAAGTCTCTGATATGTGATCCCCGATAAGCAATATCAATATCCAGCCTTTTTTGATTTACCTTCATCACAGCTGGCACCGGATCATCGTCCCATATATCCTTTTTTAATTCACGCAAGTCTTTTGGATGAACAAACAGCTGATAAAGCGGTAAATTGGATTGATTCTTCATCCATAATCCTCCTTACAAATTTTAGGCTTTTATTTTTATAAGATCTCAGCGGAACACTTATACACTTTTTAAAACCGCGCGTACTATGAGGGTAGTAAGGATCTTCATCCTTAACATATTTTTAAAAGGAGGATTTCAAATTGGGCCACTATTCCCATTCTGACATCGAAGAAGCGGTGAAATCCGCAAAAAAAGAAGGTTTAAAGGATTATTTATACCAAGAGCCTCATGGAAAAAAACGCAGTCATAAAAAGTCGCACCGCACTCACAAAAAATCTCGCAGCCATAAAAAATCATACTGCTCTCACAAAAAATCTCGCAGTCACAAAAAATCATTCTGTTCTCACAAAAAATCTCGCAGCCACAAAAAATCATACTGCTCTCACAAGAAATCACGCAGCCACAAAAAATCGTACCGTTCTCACAAAAAATCTCGCAGCTATAAAAAATCTTACCGTTCTTACAAAAAATCTCGCAGCTATAAAAAATCTTGCCGTTCTTACAAAAAATCGCGCAGCTACAAAAAGTCATACTGTTCTCACAAGAAAAAATCTCGCAGCTATAAAAAGTCATGCCGCACACACAAAAAATCTTATCGTTCCCATAAGAAATACTACAAAAAACCGCACCACCACTGCGACGACTACAAAAGACACGATGATTATGACAGCAAAAAAGAATACTGGAAAGACGGCAATTGCTGGGTAGTCAAAAAGAAATACAAATAATCTAAGTTTTCATTGTTTCAATAGGCTGCCGGCGGAGGTACGGAAGCCTATTTTTTTATTTGCCCTGTATTAGATATATGTCATGACATAACATATGCAACCCGCATCATTTGGTTTCCTTTAAACCATTTCGTTATAATCAAGGTATCCTAACGATAAAGGCGGTTGTTGCTATGTACATATTTCAAGCTGATCAGCTTAGTGCCAAAGACACATACAAGCTATTGTCAAGTACCGTTATTCCCCGCCCCATTGCATTTGTGACAACACTTTCTTCAGGAGGAGCGGTCAATGCCGCGCCTTTCAGTTTTTATAACGTCGTCAGCTCAGATCCTCCGCTTCTCAGTATTTCTGTTAACAGGACGGAAGGACGCCAAAAAGATACAGCGCGAAACGCAGTGGAGAACGGAGAATTTGTCGTTCATGTCAGTGATGAAGCCATCATTGAAGATATCAATGAAACAGCTGCAAGCTTAAGGCCGGATGAAAGCGAGCTTACACGCACCTCGCTTCATCCTGTTGAAAGCAAAGCTGTTTCAGTTCCCGGCATTAAGGAAGCCCGCGTTCGCTTTGAGTGCAAATTAGAGCGGCATATTACCTTTGACAATGATCAAGGCATCACTACAGCAGATCTGCTCATCGGAAGAGTTGTCTGCTTCCACCTAGATGAAAAGGTGTATGATGCAGAAAAGGGATATATTTTAACGGATGAATTAAAGCCTGCCTCACGATTGGCGGGAAATCACTATGCCAAGCTGGGGGAAGAATTCACACTGATTCGTCCCAGCTGAAGAGAAGGACTATTTAAATAGAAGAAACTAGTCAAAAAGACCTTATGATTACAAAATATCGCCTGTAAATAACTAAAAAAATATCAAAAAAAAGAACACCCAGAGTAAGCTCGGGGTGTTCTTTTATGAAACGTTTTTCCTTTTTCTTCGTATCAAGGTAGATTAGGAGGAATTGGAATGACAAACTTTTGGATTTTAATGCTGATCGCTATTACCATCAGTCTCGCCTCTCAATTTTTTATAAAGAAAAAATACGGTATTGATAAATCCGGCTGGCGATATAAGCATGTCAGCAATACACACAAATGGATCGAAATCACTTTACTTATTTTGTTTGTGTTTTCACTCTCCTTTTTTCCAGTTGAATATTTGCTTCTTTTATTTTTTATTGTGATTGACTCAATACGAATTTTTATGGAGTGGCATTATAGACCTGAAGATAAACAGTATATGTACCACATTGTAGAGGTCTCCCTTATGTTTATGCTTTTGATTTATATTTGTACCCTATAGTTATTTAAATCCCCACAGCCGCTCCGTCTCCCCGAGGATCGGCTCCGCCTTGGAGAAAGCCTTCTTCATCAACTTTGATTGCAGCCGCTTGTCCCATCAGCGGATCATAGTCACCGACAACCTCCACGAGATGCCCGCTGTCTTTCAGTTTTTGGATTGTTTTGTCTGTGAATCTGCCCTCGACTCTGAGACCTTCGTATTCCTCTCCCCACGTTCTGCCCCATACCCAGCGCGGTTCGCTGATTGCCTGCTGTGGATGCATTCCGTAGTCCAGCATTCGGGTAATGATGGCCGTCTGGGTCTGCGGCTGGCCTTCGCCGCCTTGTGTGCCGTACAGAATTTTTGGCTTTCCGCCTTTACAGACCATAGCCGGCATCAACGTATGGAAGGTGCGCTTTCTCGGTTCAAGCGTGTTGACATGATTTTCATCCAGTGAGAAAAACGATCCGCGGTTTTGCAGTAATATGCCTGTATCACCGGCAGTGACTGCCGAGCCAAATTCAAAGTACAGGCTTTGAATGAATGACACTGCGTTGCCATCCGCATCGATTACGGCCGCATATGCCGTATCACTTCCCACCGGCCTGCTTTCTGCCGGTATTGCGAGATAGCCGATTTCTTCTGCCAATTGTTTTGCATAACGTTTGTCCAAAAGCCTTTCAAGCGGAATGTCTGCAAACGCCGGATCAGTCAGGACGGCATCCCGATCTAGAAAACTCTTTTTCAATGCCTCCACAAGCACGTGATAATACTCAAATGAACCGTGTTCGATTTGGGTGAAATCATAGTTTTCCAAAATGTTCAGTGTTAATAAACCGGTAAATCCCTGAGAATTCGGCGGCGCCTGATACACACTGTACCCTCGATAATCACTTGATACAGGCACTGCCCACTCACCCCGATGCGCTTTAAAATCATCGATTGTCATGTAACTGCCGTTATTCTGTAAATGTGAGACAATCCGCTGAGCGAGATCTCCTTCATAAAATGCGCTTCTTCCTTTTTCAGCAATCAAGTTCAGACTGTCAGCAAGCTCTTTTTGCACAAACCGCTCTCCCGGGACAGGTGCTTTGCCCCTTCTTGTGAAGATGTCAGCCGTGTAAGGCGTGGAAGCCAGCAATTCAATATTCTTTTCTGTGTGACGACACTGATCAGCTGATACAGGAAACCCATTTTGGGCATAATCGCGTGCGGGCTCCAATACATCTGCAAGAGACAGACGCCCGTACTCCTTCAGGACCGCATCCCAGCTATCAACCATTCCCGGCACGGTAATGGCACTGTCAATTCCCCGCAGCGGAATCGCGCTTTTTCCCTTATATACATCTCTCGTTACGTTTTTTCCTGAACGGCCGCTGCCATTGTAGACTTTTACTGCCTTTGTTTCCTGGTGAAAGGTTAGCCAAAAGGAATCCCCGCCAAGTCCGGTCATATGCGGGTACACAACCGCAAGACAAGCACTCACCGCAACAGCGGCGTCAAACGCGTTGCCTCCCTTATCCAGTATGCGGTTTCCGGCTTGAGAAGCGAGGTAATGCGGACTGACGACCATTTGCTTTGTACCGATGACAGATTTGTTCATCACAAGTCCCCTTTTTTAAGAAATTTTCTTCAGTATAGGGAGCCTGATTTTTCACATCTACTGATCCGGCAGAAAAACTGACGAACTTTCTACTTTTCGCAAATAACAAGATATTTTTGCATTCATTTCGAAAACAAATAAAAAATTATTATTTCGATACGTAACTTTTATGATAAAATGATTGCTAAAAGGCTACGAAAGCAGGTGGAGCAATTGAGTCATGAATATCAAATCCCCAACCTTGTACTTGATGAGACTGATAAACAAATTCTCACGATTTTGCATGAAGAAGGCAGAATTTCTTATACGGATCTTGGCAAAAGAGTCGATTTGTCACGGGTCGCCGTCCAGGCCCGTATCAACCAATTAATTGAAGCCGGTGTTATTGAAAAATTCACCGCTGTCATCAATCCCGCTAAAATCGGCATTCATGTTTCCGTGTTTTTCAATGTCGAGGTAGAACCGCAATTTTTAGAAGAGGTCGCTCTTAAGCTTGAGGAAGAGCCTGCGGTCACCAGCCTTTATCACATGACAGGCCCGAGCAAGCTGCATATGCATGGGATCTTTGCCAACGATCAAGAAATGGAAGAATTCTTAACAAAACGGCTGTATCCATTGCGAGGCGTCGTCAGTGTTGATTGCCAGATGCTGATCAAACGATACAAAAGCCGTATGGGAATGAAGCTGTAAAGGAGAGAAACGAATGAAAAACCATCCTTATCGGGATATGACGGCCGCAATGGTTCGCACCGGCATATTAGGGTTCGGCGGCGGACCTTCCGTGATTCCGCTGATCCGCCATGAAGCGGTCAATAAATATAAATGGATTGACGATGATGAATTCGGAGAAATATTAGCAATCGCTAATGCGCTTCCCGGACCAATTGCCACCAAAATGGCTGCTTATCTGGGCTTTAAGCTAAAAGGCACATTAGGTGCAGTTGTGGCGACCCTCGCCCACATTCTGCCTACATGTCTTGCGATGGTGGGCTTGTTTGCGGC
Organism: Bacillus sp. LR_5; assembly: GCF_042709275.1. Taxonomy (NCBI): domain Bacteria; kingdom Bacillati; phylum Bacillota; class Bacilli; order Caryophanales; family Bacillaceae; genus Bacillus; species Bacillus sp. LR_5. The sequence goes on from NZ_JAVAXX010000178.1 coordinate 10,240, forward strand.
TGTAAATGTGTTAAGCCATTCAGCAATTGTTACAGGTATGATCGGTGCCGTCACGCCGGTAATTGCGGTAATGCTCGGAATCATGGCGTACGAGTTTGGCCAAAAAGCGCTTAAAGGTTTCGGCTGGGTTACCGGCATCCTGTTTTTTATCATCGCTTTTATCGGCCTGCAAACTTTACAGATTAATCCCGGCCTGGTCATTATCATTTTCTTAGCGTACGGGGCGTTTCATTTTAAACTGAAAGACAAAATCACAAATAAACATTCAAAAGATAAAGGAATGTCAGCCTCATGATATCGATCTATTTATTTATGGCGTTTTTTATCGCAAACCTACTGGGATATGGCGGCGGACCTGCGTCTATCCCGCTAATGTTTGAAGAAGTCGTAAACAGATACAGCTGGCTCTCAAACGATCAATTCTCAAATATGCTCGCACTTGCGAACGCTTTGCCGGGCCCGATCGCCACGAAAATCGCTGCGTATGTCGGCTACAGCGCAGGCGGGTGGCCCGGCTTCCTAATTGCCCTGATCGCAACCGTCGTACCGTCGGCGCTCGCATTGATCGTCCTGCTGCGCATCATCCAGCGCTTCCGCCAATCACCTGTCATCAAAGGCATGACGCTGTCCGTCCAGCCTGTCATCGCGGTCATGATGCTCATTCTTACCTGGCAAATCAGCGCAGACGGCATCAAAGCGATCGGCTGGATCCAATCGATCGTGATTGCGGGAATTTCGCTCCTTGCCATGACAAAATTCAAAATGCATCCGGCATTTTTGATTATTGCGGCGTTTTTATATGGGGGCCTTGTGATCCCTCATTTATAGAAAAAAGCACCTTGACAGGTGCTTTATTTATTTTGGCCCAGAAATGCCGTTTGATATGACAGCTGTTTCTTCTCCTGCGTCACTCTTGATGATGTGCTTGACTTGCAGCGTGGTTCCTGCCATTCTCACATATTGCTTCAACTGGGACGAATTGGTTTCAACTTGTATCCAAACAGGAGGCTGGACCTTCCAAAATAAAAAGAATGCAAGAATCAGCATGCCAGCAACGACCGACAGCAAAAACTTCATATCGCATCGCTTCTTTTCAGTAAGCGGCTCGCAGCGGATAGCGCCTGATGATCACGAAGAATATCGCCTGGACGATTGCCTTCTCCCAGCACATAGCCTTTAAAGGACATTCCCATAAAATGAAAAATATGTTCGAATTGCTGAATCAGCGGCAGCCCTTTTATTTTTGGATTGTCTCCGCCCACTGCTATTACATATGCCTGTTTCACTGACATTTGCTGTTTAAAATCAGGAAATCTCGGATCTCTCAACGTCTGTGACCAGCGATCAATAAACAGCTTTAATGTCCCTGACATGCCAAACCAATAAATTGGGGTGGCGAATACAAGAATATGGCACTGCAATATCCGTTCAATGATAGAATCGTAGTCATCTTGAACAGGACGAAAGCCGCCTTGGGCGTGACGCAGATCTTCAATTGGCTGAATTCGATATTTCTGCAAATAAATGTGCTCCGTATCGAATCCTTGAACAGCCTTCTCCGCAAGAACATCCGTATTTCCGCCAGACCGAGTTCCGCCGTTAATAACCGCAATTTTCATGATGCATCTGCTCCTTTGTTTACGAATGATTTTCTTCATCTTATAATGGATTCATCAATCAATACAGATGATTATTTCGATTAATCCAATCGCTAAAACCGATTTAGAAAGGAAGAGAACAAGTGGAATTGAAGCAGCTGATCACCTTTATTACGGCGGCAGAACATGTAAACTTCACCCTAACCGCCAAAATGCTTAATTATGCACAATCAAGCGTTACCTCTCAGATCAAATCACTTGAAGAAGAAATTGGGACGCCTTTATTTGAACGGCTCGGCAAGCGGCTTATCTTGACAGAAGCAGGAATAACGTTCAAATCTTATGCACAGAAGATCATTGCGTTAACAGAAGAAGCGAAAATGGCCGCAAATCAAGTAAGAGAAACAACCGGAACCTTAAAAATCGGGGCGACAGAAAGCCAGTGCACATACCGCCTGCCCCCTATCATAAAAGAATTTAAACAGGTTTTTCCCCAAGTAAAGCTCATATTCAAACCATATATCTCCAATGAACAAGCGAAAGAACAGCTCTTACAGGGCCAGCTTGATATCACCTTCATCTTGGATGTAAACCGGATGGAAGACGCACTGCACGTTGAATCTTTGATTCAGGATGAGATCAAAATGGTGGCTGCTAATGACCATCCTTTTCCTGCGGATTTACCAGTAACATTGAAGGATCTTCAAAACGAAACTCTTCTGCTGACAGAGGACGGCTGCTCGTACCGCACGCTCTTTGAGAACAATTTGCATGACTCTGGTGTCTATCCTAACAAATTGGAATTCGTCAGCATAGAAGCCATCAAACAATGCGTGATGGCCGGACTTGGGATTGGAATCTTGCCTGAAATGACAGTAAAAGATGATATTGCAGCAGGCCGGATGAAAGAACTCAATTGGCAGAGCGATTGCCCCGTTTTCACTCAATTAGCATGGCATAAGGACAAATGGATGTCTGCGCCATTAAAGGCTTTTATCGATTTGACACGGAAAACATTCAAATAAAACCTCTCCACAAGGACGACAAGGTTTTTGAGACCAGGAAAGCACACACATACAAAAAAACACTTGATGACTTAGAGCCCCAAGTGTTACATGTGATTTTTCTGATAAAACGTTCGCAAAACATGCGTTTCAAGGTCAGCCAGGCGGACAGGGATTGGCAATCTGCTTTCTTGATTGATCAAGCTCATCGTGATCTGATAGCTGCTGTCTAAATCAATATAATTACCGCAAGACAAGAAAATAGGCTTCACGTCCCCCCGCGTTCGCAGCGCCCGGCCATATACCTCGCCGTCAATGAGAATATCGGTGTATGCACCGACTTCATTTTCAGGCATCACGAAATCATAGCCTTTGATTTTGAGATAGGTTTTCGCAATCCCAATCGTCGGCTTGCCCAGAAAAAAAGCCGCATGGGTGGCAACGCCCATATGATTGTAATGCAGATATCCGTTGCCATCAAACAAGAAGACATCCGGCTCCGTCTCCAGCTTTTTCGCCGCCTCGATGATCAAAGGCAGCTCACGAAACGCAAGAAAACCGGAAACATACGGTACGCTGATTTTGCCCATGCTATGCACTTTTTCAATGACTTCTTTTGTATCAGCGTCAATCACGATAATACTGCACACCCCATACGGTTCTCCATCCTGCTCCCAATAGGCCAGGTCGACGCCAGCGCAGGTGTTGATGGAGTTGGGATGGATCGTGTGGGATAGGTTGATACGATTTCTAAGGGATTGTTGTGTTTGAACAAAATCCGATTCATCTTTTAGATGAAAATCGTGTATTTGATGTATTTCCATTTTACTTGTTTCCCTCTCTTCGCGCTCAATTGT
>NZ_JAVAXX010000179.1:0-13577 GCF_042709275.1 Bacillus sp. LR_5
ACATCAGGCCTTCACAAGCTGGCACGAGAAAACGGAAGCACACTGTACATGGTGCTCCTTGCGGCTTACACCGCGTTCTTGTCACGCTTAAGCGGACAGGAAGATATCATCGTCGGCTCGCCAATTGCCGGCCGGCCGCACAAGGATCTTGAGCCGATACTCGGCATGTTTGTGAACACGCTGGCGCTTCGGACGCGCCCGGAGGGCGGGAAGCCATTCGTACAGTATTTGCAGGAAGTGCGTGAGACAGCATTGGAAGCCTTTGAGCACCAAGATTACCCGTTCGAAGAGCTTGTTGATAAGCTTGAATTGACACGAGATATGAGCCGGAACCCAGTGTTTGATGCGATGTTTATCCTTCAAAATGTGGAAAAACAGGACATAGATCTGAGAGAAATAAAAGTCCGGCCTGCCAATTTCGCACATTACATTTCTTTATTTGATATCACATTAATAGCTACGGAAGTAAGTGGATCTATTTGCTGCGAAATGGAATTTAGTACAGAAGTATTCCTAAAAGCTACGATTGAACGGTGGGCTGATCATTTTATCGAATTTCTGCATGCGGCACTTTCAACCCCTGAAACAAGCCTTGCACAAATAAACATACTTAGTGATAAAGAAAAACAAAAAATAGTCTTTGGATTTAACAAAACTCAGGTTGAATTTGCTCGAAAAGATGTTCCTTTTCATCACATATTTGAAGCGAAAGCTGAAGAAATTCCAGAACATATAGCTGTTATTGATAACGAAACAGAGATTAGCTATCGCCTTCTAAATGAAAGAGCCAATAGTCTGGCACGAACATTGCAAAACAGAAAAGGACCGAAGCCAACTGTGGCTGTTTTAGCCAAGCGGTCCATTGATGCAATTGTTGGGGTGCTGGCAGTGATGAAAGCTGGCGGAGTGTATATCCCAATCGATTCACATTATCCAAAAGCCCGTGTTGAATACATTCTTCGTGATAGCGGGGCAGATATTCTTCTTTTACAGAGAGAGTTGAAGCATTTGATTTCGAACTCGCCTGAATCTAAAATGTCTCACATCTTCCTTGACGATGAGGGCTCTTTTGAAGAAAGTAACTGCAACCTTAACTTATCTCCTGCTCCTGAAGAGCCGGTATATATCATTTATACGTCAGGAACGACGGGTGCGCCTAAAGGTGTTATTGTCACCTATCAGAACTTTACTCATGCTGCTCTTGCTTGGCGTCAAATTTATGAACTGGATCGGAAGCCTGTCAGACTGCTTCAAATCGCGAGCTTTTCATTCGATGTCTTTTCAGGAGATTTGGCGAGATCATTGACAAATGGCGGGACGCTAATCGTTTGTTCAGATGAAAAGAGGCTGGAACCTGCTGAAATATATAAAATCTTGAACTCTCAGAGAATCACGGTGATGGAGTCGACACCGGCTCTCATTATCCCGGTGATGGAGTATGTATACCGTAACCAATTCAAGCTTCCTGACTTAGACATACTGATTCTTGGTTCCGACATGGTGAAAGCTCAAGATTTCAAAACATTGACAGATCGCTTTGGCCAAAGCATGCGCATCATTAATAGCTATGGTGTCACAGAGGCAACCATTGATTCGAGTTTCTATGAAACCAGTATGGGTGGAGAGTGTACGGGAGATAACGTACCAATCGGCAGCCCGCTGCCGAATGTACACATGTACGTACTCAGCCAGACTGATCAAATTCAGCCGATTGGTGTTGCCGGCGAGCTGTGCATCGGCGGGGCAGGTGTTGCGAAAGGCTATCATCATAAACCTGACTTAACGCAAATGAAATTTACAGAAAATCCATTTGTCTCTGGAGAAAGGCTGTACAGAACCGGTGATCGAGCATGCTGGCTTCCAAACGGAACGATCCGGCTTCTTGGCCGAATGGATTATCAAGTAAAGATAAATGGATACAGAATTGAAACAGAAGAAATTGAAAGTGTTCTGCTTCAAACGGGGCTTGTCAGAGAAGCTGCTGTTGCCGTTCAGCATGATAAAAATGGACAGGCTGGTTTGGCAGCATATATTGTGCCTTCAGACGTCAATACGAATGCTCTCCGTGCTGCTTTAACAAAGGAACTGCCAGCGTATATGATTCCTGCATATCTGATTCCTTTAGAAAACATGCCGCTGACCCTAAACGGAAAGCTGGACAGAAATGCCTTGCCGGCTCCAAATAATGTGTTATCGCGTCCATATACCGCACCAGTTAACGACATACAAAAAACGATGGCGTATATATGGGAAGATGTACTGAGCATGTCACGAGTCGGCATTCACGATTCCTTTTTTGAGCTTGGCGGAGACTCAATTAAAGCATTACAAGTGGCAGCACGTCTGGCAGCTGAAGGCTGGAGCATGACAATACGCGACTTATTCCGTTATTCAACGATTCAGGAACTATGCGGACATATCACACCATTGGTATCTCAAGCGGACCAGGGACCTGCGGAAGGTGAAGCTGAACTCACCCCGATTCAGCGAAGATTTTTCGGACAGGTACATGCTTTTCACTATCATTACAACCAGTCCGTCATGCTTTTCAGTGAAAAAGGATTCAATGCTAACGCGCTTCATCTAGCGCTGCGTAAAATAACCGAGCATCATGATGCCATTCGCATGATTTTCCAACGTGACCAAAACGGCCATGTCATTCAGTTTAATCGCGGAATCAATCACAAGGATCATGAACTGTTTGGCCTTTATATTTCAGATTGGACAAAAGCATCGCTGGAAAGGGCTCATCTTGATGAAAAACTTGCCGCTGAGGAAACCGTCATTCAAAGCAAAATGAATGTAGAAAAAGGGCCTTTGCTGCAAGCAGGTTTGTTTAAAACGGCAGAAGGGGATCATTTGCTGATTGCACTTCATCATCTTGTGATAGATGGCGTTTCTTGGAGAATTCTGCTTGAAGATTTAGCTGCAGCATATCAACAGGCTTTAGAAAAGAAAGAAATCCAATTACCGCCAAAAACGGATTCTTATTTATCCTACGCCGATGGTCTTACCCAAATAGCTGAAAGTAAACAATTGCTTTCAGAGAAAACGTATTGGCAAACGATTTTAGACGCTCACACTGCTTTTCTTCCTAAGGACATAGAAAATGTGCCGGACAGACTCCAAATGAACAGCGACGCAGCAGCGTTTGTACTATCCGGGGACTGGACTGAAAAATTGCTGTTTGAAACCCAGCAAGCCTATGGTACTGATGCCAACGAACTTTTGCTTACGGCTTTAGGAATGGCGCTTTCTGAATGGACTGGGCATGACCAAGTCGTGATCAGCACTGAGGGACACGGTAGAGAAGGGCATGTGCCAAACATTGATATTTCAAGGACCGTTGGATGGTTTACTTCCATTTATCCTATTCTGCTAGACATGGGTATTCCCGAGCCTTTCGAGGATCAGCTCGCATACCGAATTAAGACGACAAAAGATATGCTGAGAAGAGTACCGAACAAAGGAACTGGATACGGATTGTTAACACACATAGGAGAACTGCGGCATAAAGAGCCTGAGGTCAGCTTTAATTATCTCGGTCAATTTAGCGAAGAGAAGGAAGCTGAAACGTTTCAATTATCATATTACCAGCCCCGTTACGAAATAGCGGGTGAGAGAGAACGAGAGTATGAGCTAGACATCAATGCTCTCATTACGGACGGACGGCTTCAAGTAAAAGCGGTATACACCCAGGTGTTCAGCAAACACTCAATTGTGTGTTTTATGGATCGTTTTCACAGGCATCTTATCGAGACGATTGAGCATTGTTCGCAGAAAAAAGCACGCGAAAAAACATTGAGCGATTTCAGCAATAAGGAATTAACGTTGTCTGCATTATCTAGCATCGAAGATCTCGTGAAAGATCTTTAACTTTTGAAAAGGTGTGTGGAATTGATGGCACAATCGGCACAAATTCAAGATATTTATCCGTTATCGCACATGCAGGAAGGAATGCTGTTTCATTCACTAATGGATTTCAGCTCGAAAGCATATATCGAACAGACCTCGTTTACGATCACAGGGAATCTATGCGTCGACTCGTTTCAAAAGAGCTTAAACCTTCTTGTTTCTAGATATGATATTTTCAGAACGATTTTCATTAAAGAAGTACCAGATCTTACAGGTCCGCAGCAGGTAGTCTTATCAAACCGGGAATTGACAGTATATAGAGAAGATATTTCTCGCCTGGCTGATCAAGAACAGCAGACGCTGATTGATGCTTTTATGACTAAGGATCGGGAAAAAGGATTTGATTTGCAAAAAGATCCTTTAATGCGTCTTGCCCTTTTTGATAGAGGAGACAGCCAATATACATGTGTCTGGACACATCACCATATCATCATGGATGGGTGGTGTCTCGGCATTATTCTTAAAGAGTTTTTCAGCATGTATGATTCGCTCAAAAATAACTCACCTGTACAGCTTGGCAGCACGGTGCCGTACAGCCGTTATATTGAATGGCTCGGAGAACAAGATCAAGAAGAGACCGCTGCCTACTGGAGCGAATATTTGAAGGAGTACGGCAATACTGCTTCTATTCCCCGAATAAAGCGCCGCACGGCAGACGGGAATTATAAAGCCGACCAGGTCAGCTTTTCATTAGCGCAGGAAATGGTTGAGAAACTGACAGAGGCTGCCCAAAACTGGGGAGTGACATTAAACACGTTGTTTATGAGTATTTGGGGCGTGCTGCTCCATCGATATAATGCTGCAGATGATGCCGTTTTTGGCTCCGTCATTTCGGGACGCCCGTCAGCGATTGACGGGATTGAATCAATGGTCGGCTTGTTTATCAATACTGTTCCAGTGCGAATCCGATCTGCGGAAGGCATAACGTTTTCTTCGCTGGTCAAAGCCGTGCAGGAGGATATTTTATCATCTGAACAGCATGGGTATTATCCGCTTTATGAGATTCAAAACCATAGTCCATTGAAGCAAGGGTTGATCGATCATATTTTTGTTTTTGAAAATTACCCTGTACAGCTTCATCAGGCATTAAGCGTGGAGAGTGAAAATGACGAAGGCGCTCTGAAGCTGAGTGACATTTCAATGTCAGAACAAACCAATTACGACTTTAATATCGTTATCGTTCCGGGAGAATCATTTTATATCAAATTCAGCTACAACGCAGACGTTTACGAGCGGGAGGAGATGCTGAGGATTCAGGGGCATCTAAAGCAAGCACTGGATTGCATTTTGACAAATCCCGATGTTGCCGTCAGTGACATCAATATCGTGCCGCCGGAGGAGCAACAGGTTATCCAATCGTTTAACGAAACTGAGCGTCCTTATGTGAACAAAACGATACCCCAATTGTTCGAGGAACAAGCTCACAAAACACCTGAAGCTGCTGCATTGAAAATGGGAAACGAGTGCTGGACCTATCGCCAGTTACAAGTAAGAGCCAATCAGATTGCGCACGCCCTGATAGAAAAAGGCGTTGGATCTGGGGATATCGTTGCTGTAATGATGGGCCGGTCAATGGAAATGCCTGCAGCTCTGCTTGGGATTTGGAAAGCAGGCGGCGCTTATATGCCGCTTGATCCACATTTTCCAGCAGAACGTCTTTCTTTTCTTCTGAAGGACAGTCAAGCGGCTCAATTGCTGATAGAAGAAGACCTTATTTCCTTGATCCCTCCGTCCTATGAAGGAAATACGATAACGATAGAACATACAGAAAGTTACCAAACAGAAGCGCCAAATATGCCGCCAGGTGATCTAGCCTACTTGATCTATACGTCGGGAACGACGGGGCGCCCTAAAGGGGTTTTAGTTGATCATCACGGTATTGCCAATACATTGCAATGGAGACGGGAAGAGTATAGCATGACCGAACAGGATATATCCCTCCATTTGTTTTCGTACGTGTTTGACGGCTGTGTAACGAGCTTATTTACCCCGCTTTTATCTGGTGCGTGCGTACTGCTGACAACAGATGACGAAGCGAAGGATGTGCTGGCCCTTAAGCGAAAAATAGCCCGTTATAAGGTCAGCCACATGATCATTGTTCCTTCCCTGTACAGGGTGTTATTGGAAGTGATGACTGCTGACGATGCAAAAAGTCTTCGTATTGTGACATTTGCGGGTGAAGCGGTCACGCCTGATCTGCTTGAGTTGAGTCAAATGATTTGTCCTTATGCTGAACTGGCAAATGAATACGGGCCCACAGAAAACAGTGTGGCAACAACAATATTGCGGCATCTGAATGAAAAAGAGAGGATCACAATCGGACACCCGATCAGAAACACAAAAGTATTTGTTTTGCACGGAAATCAAATGCAGCCGATCGGCGCGGCGGGTGAACTGTGTATTTCCGGCGCGGGTCTTGCGAGAGGATACTACAAACAGCAAGAGCTGACACAGAAAGCATTCTTCGATCATCCATTCCTTGAAGGGGAGCGTTTATACCGAACAGGTGATGCAGGCCGCTTTTTGCCTGATGGAACGATTGAATATATTGGACGTTTTGATGATCAAGTGAAAATTAGGGGTTATCGTATTGAACTGAGAGAGATTGAAACAGTTCTTCGACAAGCACCGGGGGTAAAAGAAGCAGCGGTACTGGCCCGTGATGTTTCTGCTGAGGAAAAGGAGCTCGTTGCTTATATCGTTCCGGAAAAGGGAAACAGCCTCCCAGATTTGTATCAGCATCTTGCCGGGACATTGCCGTCCTATATGATCCCAGCAAGTATTATCAACATCAGCCGGATGCCATTAACATCCAGCGGCAAGCTTGACAGGTTTGCGCTTCCTGAACCAGAAAACAATACGAGTGTCACATATATGGCGCCCCGAACCTTAATCGAAGCTGATCTCGCACATATTTGGGAAGATGTGCTGAATAAACAGCACATCGGCATTCGTGATGATTTCTTTCAGTTAGGCGGACAGTCCTTAAAAGCGGCCGCACTGGTATCAAGAATACATAAAAAGCTTAATGTCGAGCTGCCGCTCAGTGAGGTGTTTTCATATCCGACGGTTGAAAGCATGGCGGGCAAATTGATGAGCTTAAAAGAACACGCTTTTACACAGATTGAACCTGCGGATCAAAGAGATGTCTATCCGCTGTCTTTCTCGCAAAAACGATTATATGCTCTTCATCAGCTGGCAGATGACAGCACAGGCTACAACATGCCAGCTGTACTTGAATTACGCGGTAATCTGAATCGCCAGCGGTTGAGAAGCGTTCTCACAGAACTAGTGAATCGGCATGAAGCATTACGGACTGTTTTTGTGCTTGACAGAGACGAGCCTGTGCAGATCATTTATCCAGAGATAGCTTTTGATCTAAAAGAGCTTGAAATGGAATCAGAACAAATGCTTGAGTCTGCAATCGAGACCTTTATCAAACCGTTTGATCTATCATCCGGTCCGCTTTTTAGAGCATGTGTCATTACAATCGGCAATCACCGCGGCTTTTTGCTGCTCGATATGCACCATATTATTGCCGACGGTGTCTCGATGAGCACTCTTGTCCAAGAATTTACTGACTTATATTGCGGAAAAGAGTTGCCAGCTTTAAACCTGCATTATAAGGATTTTGCTGTTTGGCAGCAAGAGAACTACCCGAAAGAGCTATACAAAAAACAGGAGGCCTACTGGCTCGGTCAGCTTGGCGGGAGTCTTCCTACACTAGAATTACCGCTTGATAAAACAAGGCCGCGTCTCCCTGATTTCAGCGGTGGAACAATTGAAGTCAACATTGATAAAGACACGGCTGATGAGCTGCACCGTTTAATGGCTGAAACGGGAACAACATTGTATATGATTCTTCTGGCTGTCTATTCTATTTTGTTATCTAAGCTAAGCGGGCAAGAGGATATTGTTGTCGGTTCGCCTGCTGCCGGAAGACCGCACGCTGATCTGGAGCGCGTCATCGGGATGTTCGTCAATACATTGGCGATGCGCAGCAAGCCCGAGGGCCACAAAACGTTCAGCTCCTATTTACAGGACATTCGCCACCTGGCTCTGACCGCTTATGAGCATCAGGATTATCCTTTTGAGGAGCTGGCAGATAAGCTCGATACAAATCGAGAGGTAAATCGCAACCCGCTGTTCGATGCGATGCTTGTGCTTCAAAGCAGTGAAGATTTCCGGTTCGAAGTGCCTGGTCTGTCGATTTCGTCTGTCACTCCTAAACATGATATATCCAAATTCGATTTAACATTACACGCTGAGGAGCATCCGAGTGGAATACGCTGCCGTTTTGAATACAGCACTGCTCTTTTTGAAGAAGAAACCATTACGCAGTGGGCATCCTATTTTATTGAATTGGTGAAAGGGGTAACGGCGGATACCGAGATGAGAATTTCGGACATGCAATTGCTTCCCGCTGCAGAGCGTAGGTTGCTCCTTGAAAAAATGGGGCGGTATGCGGCTTATCCGAGAAATGAAAATATAGTAAGCTTATTTGAAAAGCAAGCCGCTCAGCATCCGGAGCATATCGCAGTGGTTTGCGGCCATTCTCAGCTTACGTATCAAGACCTGAATGAAAAAGCCGAGCTGGCAGCTGCTATGCTGATCAAACAAGGGGTCAGAACTGGCGATATCGTCGGTCTGATGCTCGATCGGTCACCTGATATGATCATTGGCATTTTATCGATTTTAAAAGCTGGAGGGGCCTATTTGCCGATTGATCCTGAATATCCCAAAGAGCGTATTAGTTTTATGCTCAATGACAGCGGAGCGAAACTGCTGCTGACAGAGCGCGGTCAAAACAAACCTGCAGACTACACCGGGCATATTTTGTATATCGATGAATGTGAAAACGACTCAATTCCGGCTGATGTAAACATTGAAGAAATAGTAACGGATCAGCCCGCATACGTGATATACACATCTGGAACGACTGGCCAGCCAAAGGGAGTCATTGTCGAGCACCGCAATGTGATCAGTCTCTTGAAGCATCAAAACCTGCCTTTTGAATTTAACCATGAAGACATCTGGACGTTATTTCATTCTTATTGCTTTGATTTCTCTGTATGGGAGATGTTCGGTTCGTTATTGAACGGAGGTACATTAGTCGTGGTCTCTAAAGAAACAGCCCGTGACCCCCATGCATTCCGTTTATTGTTAAAAAAAGAGCGCGTCACTGTACTCAATCAGACCCCGACTGCTTTTTACGGCTTGATGCTTGAAGATCAAAATCATACAGATCATTTAAACATCCGCTACGTGATTTTTGGCGGCGAAGCCTTACAGCCCGGCATGCTTCAAAGCTGGAATAAAAAATATCCTCATACTGATTTGATTAATATGTACGGTATTACAGAAACAACGGTCCATGTAACATTCAAAAAATTGTCCGCAGCAGACATTGTAAAAAATAAAAGCAATATCGGACGGCCGCTTTCAACTCTGCAGGCTTATGTGATGGATGCTCATATGAATCTGAAGCCGATCGGAGTTCCAGGGGAGCTGTATATAGGCGGCGAAGGTGTGGCACGGGGATATCTCAACAGAGATGAGCTGACCGCTGACCGTTTTGTATCCAATCCTTATCTTCCGGGAGACAGATTATACCGAACAGGAGATCTTGCTAAGCGCCTGTCAAATGGCGAGCTGGAATACTTAGGCCGCATTGATGAGCAGGTGAAAGTCAGAGGGCACCGTATTGAGTTAGGCGAAATCCAAGCGGCACTTCTTCAGTATCCAATGATTAAAGAGGCGGCTGTCATTACCAGAGCAGACGAGCAAGGGCAAACAGCTATATATGCATATATGGTGATAAAAGATCAACAGGCTGCGAATATATCAGACATCCGAACTTACCTAAAAAAAGCCTTGCCTGACTTTATGCTGCCTGCCCGTATGATACAAATTGACAGCATCCCGGTGACTGTTAATGGAAAGCTCGATCAGAAAGCCCTGCCAGAGCCTGAAAAACAAGCTTATACAGCTGATGATATCAGTCCTAGAAATGAGATTGAAACGGTGATGGCTGAAATTTGGGAGGAGCTTCTTAATGTAGATGAGCTGGGTGTAAGCGCCAATTTCTTTGAGCTTGGCGGAGACTCTATTAAAGCGCTGCAGGTTTGTGCCAGACTGAAGCAGCGCGGATTTGAAACGACAGTACGTGAGATGTTTGAACATCAGACTCTTGGTGAACTGTCCGCCCGGGTTCGAAAAGACGTACGCGCCATTGACCAAGGCCCGGTCGAAGGCGAGATTACTTGGACACCTATCCAGCAGTGGTTTTTCTCGCAATCTCTGGAAAGCCATCATTTTAACCAATCCGTTATGATCTACCGGGCTGAACGATTTGATGAGGCTGCGCTTAGAAAAGTACTAAAAAGCCTTGTGACTCATCATGATGCACTGAGAATCGTATGCCGGCATGAAGATGGCAGGCAAGTGCAGATAAACAGAGGGATAGATCTTTCAGATGAGGAGCTATATGCACTTGAACTGTTTGATGTAAAGGATAGCCTAACAGAAGCCCGGAACACGATTGAGGAAGCAGCCAGCCGGATGCAAGAACATATTCGTTTGGAAACCGGCCCCTTACTTCACGCTGGATTGTTTAGAACCGAGAATGGTGACCATTTGTTTCTGACGATTCATCACTTAGTCGTTGATGCGGTTTCTTGGCGCATTTTGTTTGAGGATTTTTCAACAGCTTACAAACAGGCAGTCTCAGGAGAATCTATTAAACTGCCGCAAAAAACAGATTCATATTTAACGTATTCACAAAGAATAGCTGACTACTCTAAAAGCCGCCAGGTGCAGCGCGAAGCAGCGTACTGGGATGAGTGCGAGAACCGTCACATCCAGCCTATTCCAAAAGACAATGACGCAGCATCTAACACATTCAAAGATACAGAAGTGATTGATTTTGAGCTATCTCGCCATCACACAGAATTACTATTAACGGCTGCACATAAAGCTTACAGCACGGAGATGAATGATATCCTTCTGACAGCTTTAGGTCTTGCTTTGCAGAAATGGACGGGAAATAACCAATTTAAAATCAGCATGGAGGGCCATGGCAGGGAATCATATCTTGAGGACATCGATATTAGCAGAACTGTTGGCTGGTTCACCTCCATTTATCCTGTGTGGCTTGATATGAGAGATTCCGATCATAAGGACAAAGAAGAGCGGCTGGGCCACCTTATTAAACAGACAAAAGATATGCTGCACCGTATACCGCATAAAGGCGCGGGCTACGGCGTGCTGAAATATATCAGCAAAAGATGGGGCTCTCAGAAAAACAGCCCAGAAATCAGCTTTAATTATTTAGGCCAGTTTGATCAGGATATTCAATCAAATGCCTTTGAGGTGTCTGACATCAAGCCAGGAAATGAGATCAGCCCGAACTGGGAGCGTCCTTATGCACTGGATATTAGCGGCGCCGTTTCTTCGGGGTGCCTGAACATGCACATCATCTATAACAGGTTTCAATTTGAGGAAAAAACAATCCAAACATTTTCCAGGCATTTTAAACAGACTCTGGAAAACATCATTGAGCATTGTACCGGCAAAGAAAACCAAGAGTGGAGCGCATCTGATTTCACTGATGAAGACTTAACGCTTGATGAATTGAGTGAGATCATGGGAGCCGTCAACAAACTATAGGAGAGGAGATTCACTGATGCCGCAGCAACCTGAAATACAGGATATATACCCTTTGTCATTTATGCAGGAAGGGATGCTTTTTCACTCATTGTATGATGAACAGTCGAGAGCTTATTTTGAACAGGCTTCTTTTACGATCAATGGACAGCTCGACTTGGAGCGTTTCCAGAAAAGTATGGATGCTGTTTTTGACAGGTACGATATCTTTCGAACAGCATTCATCTATAAAAATGTAGCCAAACCTCGTCAAGTCGTGCTCAAGCAACGTCATTGCCCTGTTCATGTTGAAGATATTTCTCACCTCAATGAAAAAGATAAAGAACATTGTACAGAGGCATTCAAAGAGCAGGATAAATCCAGGGGCTTCGATCTCCAAACGGATGTACTGATGAGAATATCTATTTTAAAATGGGCGCCTGATCATTATGTCTGTATCTGGAGCCACCATCATATTTTAATGGATGGCTGGTGTTTAGGCATCGTCATTAAAGACTTTCTCCATATTTATCAAGCGCTTGGAAAAGGGCAGTTTCCTGATTTGCCTCCCGTACAGCCGTACGGGACGTATATTAAATGGCTGATGCAGCAAGACCGGGAAGAAGCAGCTGAGTATTGGAAAAAGAGGCTTCAGCATTTCGAAAAAGCTTCACCTCTGCCTAAAAGAACAGATCAAATGTCGGATGGGACATTACAGCAGATCACGTTTACCATTCCTGAAAAAGAAACCTCCGAATTACAGAAAATCGCTGCAGCATGTGGTGCGACACTTAACACTGTTTTCCAAGCTTTATGGGGAATCATGCTCCAAAAGTTCAATCGCCGCGACGATGCTGTGTTCGGATCAGTTATATCAGGCAGACCTTCTGAGCTAAAAGATGTGGAAAACATGGTCGGACTTTTTATCAATACCATTCCTATTCGAGTCCAAAGTGATTTTCTGTCTTTTTCTGACCTAGTCAGTGGAATGCAAAAGGACATGACTGAAGCAGAAGCGTATAGTTACTTCCCTTTATATGACATTCAGGCGCAGAGTGCTCTTAAACAAGAGCTGATTGATCATATTATCGTCTTTGAAAATACACCTACTCAACAAGAGATTGAAGAGCTGAATCAAGCTGGATCATTTGATTTCTCCGTAAAAGATTTTGAGATGGAAGAGGTAACTAATTATAGATGCAGTGTCAAAGTGATTCCAGGGCGTACTTTGTACGTTCGGATTCATTTTCATACAGGCACTTATCAACCAAATATGATGTCCGAAATAAAAGATTATTTACAGCACATGATCTCTGACGTCATCTCTGATCCATCTCTTCCTGTGTCAAAGATGACATTGCTAGATGAGGACAAAACACGGAAAATCGTTTCTCAAAATAACAGGACAGTATCTGTTTCACCTGAAGCGCCAACCCTGCATGGTCTGTTTGAACGACAGGCGGCAGTCACACCGGAACGGCCGGCTATCCGATTTTCCGGCGGTTCGCTGACATACGCTGAGCTTGATATGTACGCCAGCCGGCTGGCTGCGCACCTTGCGGCACGCGGCGTCACAAACGAAAGTATCGTCGGTGTCCTGTCTGAACGCTCACCTGACATGCTGATCGCTGTCCTTGCTGTCTTGAAGACCGGCGGGGCGTATTTGCCGCTTGATCCTGCGTATCCAAAGGAGCGGCTGAGCTACATGTTGAAAGACAGCGGGGCATCGCTCTTGCTGACACAGCCGGGATGCTCCGCACCGAACTTTTCTGGCGAAACGCTTGAAGTGGACATGACATCTCTTGAGCGTGAAGAAGTAAAACGTTATGTGTCTGCTTCTGTTAGCGACGGATCTCTCGCCTATGTCATTTATACGTCGGGCTCTACCGGGCAGCCGAAAGGAGTGGCCGTTGAGCACCGCCAGGCTGTTTCTTTTCTGACCGGCATGCAGCACCAGTTTCCGCTTTCGGAAGATGACATTGTCATGGTGAAAACCTCTTTTTCCTTTGATGCGTCTC
>NZ_JAVAXX010000018.1:0-54718 GCF_042709275.1 Bacillus sp. LR_5
TACACTTTATTAAAGCGATTGAAAAAGAAAAAGAGTGGATTCCCACCCTTTTTTAAAAGATTGATTTTCTCAATAACCTCCCGCAGAAATCCGCTTGCTCTTTTCATAATCAAGCTCTCTCTGCCGCTCTACTTTCATTCTTGTTTCCAGCCGGCGTCCGTATTCCTCGTATCCAATTCCGTGAGACAGAAGCATTGCTTTTTCCATTTCTGACGTATAATCGAGGTCCAGTCTATCCTGGCTGCTGCAAATAATGAATCAATCCCTTCATATATTTGCTTCTATTGTATCAACGCTGCAATGGATACCGCAAAAAGGATATGGCTTGAAATAACGGCAGATGAGACGAAGGCATCCTTTTAGATCAAATGAGAATGGTTTTTCGGAATATTCCTTCTCTTAATGCGTGGTGTTTCCGAATTCCTCTATGCACTGCTGGACAACTGTCACGCCTTGGCTGAGAGCCGCGCCGCCTCCAAATGCCGCCGCCACACTGACGGCTTCGAGAATATTTTCTTCTGTCGCTCCCTCATCAAGACAGCCTTTTGTGTGATAGATCATGCAATATTCATCTTGGGCATTGATGGCGATTCCGAGGGCGATCAGCTGTTTTTCTCTTTCAGTCAGAGAATTGCCGGCAAAGCATTGTTCAGTAAACTCGTTAAACTTTCTTCCCATCAGCGGCATCTTTTGTTCAAATGTGCCTAAACCTAATTTATACTGTTTTAGCGCGTCCTGCATGCTTCCTCTGTCTTGATTCAAAGAAAATCCCTCCATCTGTTTAACATTCCTTTTTATTATGAACAGCTTTTAGGAAAATACCCGAAAAAAACCCCGGATTTCTCATCCGGGGTTTCACCGTGTCAGCAAACCCTCGCATTCGTTGTCAGACCTGCGCGTCGGTGCTCACGAATTGCAACATTCGCTCCGCTCCAATGCTCGGCCTTCCTAGACTTCAAGGGTTTTCAATCACGCTGAAAAGATGACAAAGCCCTAAAACTAATATCGTTTTAGGGCTTTGTCAATAATTGAACCCCGGATTTCTCATCCGGGGTTTCAGTCTTATTCAGATACAGGAAGCACAGCTCCGTCGTATTTTTTCTCGATGAAGTCTTTGATCTCTTTAGAATGAAGAACTTCCATTAGCGCTTTGATTTTTGCAGAATCTTCTTCGCCTTTTCTTACCGCAATGATGTTAGCGTATGGGTTGTTTTTCGTTGATTCTACTTCAATCGCGTCTTTTTTAGGATTTAATTTATTTTGGATCGCATAGTTTACATTGATGAAGACCGCGTCTCCTTCTTTGTTATCATATGCTTTTGCCGTTAATTCAGGCGCTACTTTTTTGAATTCAAGGTTTTTCGGGTTTTTCTTAATGTCTTTCAATGTTGCGTCAACTGCTTCCACTTTAGAATCAAGTGTGATTAATCCTGCGTTTTCAAGCATTGCAAGCATACGGCCTTGTTCAGCGACGTTGTTTGTCAGGATAATTGTCGCACCTTTTGGAAGGTCTTTCAGTGATTTGTATTTTTTAGAGTAAATACCGAATGGCTCTAAGTGAACAGCTCCGGCATTCACAAGTTTGTAATCTGTGTTTTCTTTCATTTCTTGCTCAAGGTAAGGAATGTGCTGGAAGTAGTTCGCATCCACTTCTTTATCAGCTAAAGCTTTGTTGTACATCTTGTAATCACTAAGCACTTTCACTTTCAGCGTGTAGCCTTTTTCTTTCAACAATGGTTCAGCTTCTTTTAAAATTTCCGCATGCGGTGTTTTTGTCGCTGCAACCACAATTTCTTTCTTGCCGGATTCAGCGCCGTTATTTGAACCGCAGGCAGCCATAACCCCTGCAAATACAAGCAGTAATGCACCCAAAAATAGCTTTTTCAATGTAAATCCTCCCTTATCGTTTGTCTATAATATTTGTTATTACATCACCGATGATTTGAATAATAAAGACGATGATTAAAATAAACACAGTAGCAACGAAGGTAACATCAGCATTATTAGACTGATATCCTTCTACGTACGCAAGGTTTCCAAGGCCGCCTGAACCGATGGCTCCGGCAATTGCCGTTGAGCCAATCAAAGCGATGGCCGTAACCGTGATCCCAGAAATAAGAGCCGGCATAGACTCCGGAAGCAGCACTTTGAAAATAATCGTAGACGTTTTAGCGCCCATTGATTTAGCGGCTTCAATCACACCTTTATCAACCTCGCGCAATGCGATTTCAGCAAGGCGCGCGTAAAACGGTGCCGAACCGATCACCAGCGCCGGCAATGCGGCGTTAGGCCCTAAGATCGTGCCGACTAAGAACTTCGTAAACCCTAACAGTAAAATAATTAAAATAAGGAATGGAATCGATCTGAATATGTTGACAATGGCCGCAATCACAGAGTTGACCGCTTTATTTTGCCAAAGGCTCCCTTTGCTTGTCAGGAAAAGCAGCAAGCCGAGGATCACTCCGATGACAAAAGCAAACAATAAAGAGATCAGCGTCATATAAAGTGTTTCATATGTCGCGTTCCACAACTCAGTTAAATCAACGTTCGGGAAGTATTTTTCAAACATTCGTGATCACCTCTGCTTTCACCTGTTTGTCATTAATGAACCGGATCACGTTTTGCACTTCTTCCTCGTCTCCATCAATATGGATGAACAGTGAACCGTAAGCTCCATCCTTCGTCTGCGAGATTTTCCCTTGCAGAATATTGACGCTGACATTGAAGTTTCTGATCATCTCTGTAATCAGAGGCTGTTCAGCAGAATCACCGACAAATGTGAGCTGAACCATTTTTCCTGATGCTGTTTCATCAAGAAGGTGCTGTAGCGTTTCTTTCGTTTCTTCCGGCTCTGTCACCTGCTGAACAAATCGTTTTGTCATGTCTTCCTTCGGATTTTTGAAGACATCAAGAACTTCGCCTTCTTCCACAACCTTTCCGTTTTCCATGACAGCGACTCTGTTGCAGATTTTGCGGATGACATGCATTTCGTGTGTGATCAGCACAATCGTCAAACCGAGTCTTTCATTAATATCGGACAATAGATCCAAAATTGAATCTGTCGTTTGCGGATCTAATGCTGATGTCGCTTCATCGCAAAGGAGAACCTTCGGATTGTTTGCAAGCGCTCTGGCGATTCCGACACGCTGCTTTTGCCCGCCGCTCAGCTGAGACGGATAAGATTTTTCTTTTCCTTCTAAACCTACCAGTTTAATCAGTTCATCGGCGCGCTTGATCCGTTCGCTCTTTTTCACCCCGGCAATTTCTAAAGGAAACATGATATTGTCTCTAACGGTCCGCGACCAAAGCAAATTGAAATGCTGGAAAATCATGCTGATTTCATGGCGTGCATTTCTTAAAGCGCGTCCGTTCACTTCATTAATCTTGGTTCCCGCCACTTCCACGGTTCCTGAGGTTGGTTTCTCAAGGCCGTTCAGCAGACGGATTAAGGAACTTTTACCAGCTCCGCTATATCCTATAATTCCAAAAATCTCACCTTTTTTAATGGAAAGCGAGACATTTTGGACAGCATTGACATCTCCGTGTTTCGACTTATAAACTTTTGAAACATCTTGAAGATTGATCAAAGCAATCACCTGCCTTAACACTATTCTAAGAAATCTTCCGGGTTTTTCTGCAAAAGAAAAGCCTTTCTGCACACTTGAGCAGAAAGGCTTATATAAAATGCCTTTCTCTCATCTTTCAAAGCTGAACGCTTCGTGTGAATTGGCACCATTTCAACAGCGTTGATGGTTGCCGGGCTTCATAGGGCACTTCCCTCCACCTCTCTTGATAAGAGAAATATATAGTCTTTTTCGTCCGGAAATTCTTAATGTAGAATAGCATGGCGAATGATTAAATGTCAATAAAATAAATGATGTCAACTTTTACTATTATAATAATTTCCTATTTTTTAATTCTTTAAAATCCTCTGAAAAAATCCGTTCGTCAGCCAGAGTATGGCTTCTAGTTTTAACAGGGCCCTGAATGACCCCTTTACTTTGAGGCTTCCGCTCTGAATAAGGTGCTGAAGGGAAATGTCTCCGTGCAATAAGTCAATAATTTCTGTTTGGTTTCCGTAAAAGGTCAGGTTGGACGTTTGGGGCGAAGAAATTTTTTTCATTTCTCCCTGTTCGTTTATTGAGACGGTTAAGGCTTCTGTTTCTCCTTGGAAGGTAATGAGCAATGTCGAAGCGTTCAAAAGGGGTTTTAAAAACAGATGCTGATACTCATCTTCTAAAACTTCCGCTTTCTCCATATGTACAACCTCCTATTTGTTGGTCATACATACACATTTCTCTTTCTGGCGCAAGAACCCCTTTATAAAACGAACGACAATTTCATTGGATTGTGCAGAGAAATATGTCATAAATGGGATGCGGAAGATGATTTTTGTTTGATCAGCTCATATAAATAAGAAACAGAGTGAAACGCATATCCTCTTTCGACCACTTTTCCGCCTTTAAACAGCAGAAAACAAGGGACGCTTTCAATTTGATATGCTTTTGCGAATGTCGGAGAGTAATTGACATTGTTTTTATAGAAGGCGACATCAGGCAGCATTTCTTTCACCACTGTCAGCATTTTGCTTGCAAGCTGGCAGGTGCCGCAAAACGGAGTATATAAATAAAGGAGATACACATCATCTTCAATGTGCTCAAGCTCATATTCTTGGAGTTCTTTCATGCTATACACCTCGGGATTTTCTTTCAAGAAAAATAGTATGGACATTCAAATTCGCGCGCAGCAATACAGAGGCGACATGGTGCCTGGGTGCAGCCGCTACTTCCTTATAGGCTCTGTCGATATGGAGATGGCAGGCTTCGTTAAATTCTCTTTTCAGCTGTTTTCTTAATTTCTCGCCTGATTCATCAGCATCAACTAATATATAGACGTCTTTATCGTAAAGCTCGTCAGCCAATTCCTCAAGCTTCAGCTGGCTGATTGTTCCGTTTGTGCAGATAATGCGCACTGGTTCATTCAGGACGCTTTCGATTTTCTCTTTATCTGTTTTCCCTTCGACAATCATAACCTTTTCCAGCTCATCCATCTTCATCTTCTTCACCTGCCGCGTCATATTTGAAACGTTCAGATTGTAAAAGAAGGCAGTGAAATTCACCGCCAACATTAACACCAGCCGTTTTCGTAGTCACAATCCACGTATTTTTCGTCGTTTCCTGAGACCACATCAGCTGTCTTATAAAATTTCTCATTTTCAAAGGAATAACCGGACTTAAGCTCATATTCATTCATGCTTGTCATTTGGCCGATCATCTCATTTTCATGATATAACGAGAGCCGGCCATTTTGAAAGCGGCCTGTCACATCATTGGTGACATCGAGCTTTTGTTTGCTGAAAGCCATATTGGACACCTCCCATAACGTTAGCGTGTCCAATTGCCTTTACAGCTATCCTGTTTTAGTCTTCTTGTGTCATCTCTTCGTATTGCTCTGCTGTCATCAGTTTTTCAATTTCAGAAGCGTCAGACGGCTCAACGACGATCATCCATGCTTTTTCGTACGGAGATTCGTTGACGAATTCCGGACTGTCATCAAGATCTTCGTTTACTTCCACAACAGTTCCGTTAATCGGTGCATAAAGCTCAGATACCGTTTTAACGGATTCAACACTGCCAAATGGCTCGTCCGCTTTGATTTCAGCGCCGACTTCAGGAAGTTCGACAAACACGATGTCGCCTAGCTCAGACTGGGCAAAATGCGTAATTCCAATTCTGGCTTTTTCTCCTTCAACTTTTACCCACTCGTGTTCTCCTGAGTAACGCAAATCTTTAGGTATGCTCAATTGAATCCCTCCATTTTTTACAGCACTACAATAAGAAGATAACATACTTTTCAAAAAAAATTTACATTAAGCCCAGTTTTCTTCAAATTGGTCTTCTTTAAATCCGACTGTCACTTTTTCGCCGTCTGTTGTAAGCGGGCGTTTGATCAGCATTCCGTCTGAAGCCAGCAGTTCAAGCTGCTCGTCCTCCGACATGTGATACAGCTTTTCCTTGAGATTCAGCTCGCGGTATTTCATGCCGCTCGTGTTGAAAAATTTCTTGAGATCCAGCCCGCTTTTTTCATAAAGCGCTTTTAGTTCTTCTTTGCTTGGAGGCTGCTCTGCAATATGTATTTCGTTTATTTCTTTCCCATGCTCTTCAAGCCATTTCTTTGCTTTGCGGCATGTTCCGCATTTAGGGTACCAGTAAAAAGTTAACGACATCTTCTTCCCCCTCAATAAAATAATCGAGGTTATTTTAACACAGTTTGTTTTAAAAACCTAAAACAGTGCTTCTTAAAAAAGCTCCGCGCATGCGGAGCTCTTGGCCAATCAGACAATATATTTTTCAGCCTCAAAAACGCCCGCTGCCGCTTCGCGTTTTTTCTGAATAACGTTTTTAGGTGTTACGCGCGTGAGCTTGCGCAGAGCGGAAAGCATCATGCGGAGTGAATCTCCTTCTTCCATTGCGATGAGGGATTCCTTCGCGTGCGCTTCAATTTCATTAAAGGCTTCTTGAACGAAAATTTCTGTATACAGCACCTTTTGCGCCGCTTTTTCTTCGCCTTGCGCGGCAATGGCCTTTTCCGTTCTGAGCACGGCTGATTCCATTGCGTACACATTGCTGACGATATCCGCGACGTTGACGAGAATTTCTTGTTCGCGATCGATGGCTTTTCCGTATTTTTGCGCGGCGAGACCGGCAGCGAACAGCGCGATTTTTTTGGCTTGCTTAACGATATATTTCTCCTGCTCTAACACGCCGCTGCCAGGCTCTTCAGGCATAAGCATCATGAGTTCTTCCTGCAGCGACTGCGCTTTTTCAAATAGAGGCAGTTCGCCTTTGAGCGCTTTTTTCAGGAAGGTGCTTGGCACGATTAACCGGTTGATTTCGTTTGTGCCTTCAAAAATCCGATTGATCCTTGAATCCCTGTAGGCTCTTTCTACTTCGTACTCCTGCATAAAACCGTAGCCTCCATGAATCTGCACGCCTTCATCTACGATATAATCAAGCGTTTCAGAGCCAAATACCTTATTCAGAGAGCATTCGATGGCATATTCGGCAATTGACTTGGCAATTTGCCGGCCGTCCTTGAGATCTTCGGCTGTAAACTGGCTCATATTGTCTTCAAACAGCCCAACCGTTCTGTACACAGAGCTTTCCATCGCGTACAGCCTTGATGCCATTGTCGCAATTTTTTCCTGGGTCAGCGAAAAGCTAGCAATCGGCGTTTTAAATTGGCGCCGCTGATTTGCGTATGCCGCAGACAGCTCGATTACCCGCTTAGATGCACCGATTGTGCCAACCGCCAGCTTGTAGCGGCCGATGTTTAAAATATTAAAGGCGATGACATGCCCTTTGCCGATTTCTCCAAGCAGGTTTTCTTTTGGCACTTCAGCCTGATCTAAAATAAGCGTTCTTGTCGATGATCCTTTGATTCCCATTTTCTTTTCTTCCGGACCCGTGGATACACCCGGGAAATCTTTTTCCACAATAAAGGCCGAGAACTTTTCGCCATCCACTTTAGCGTAAACGACAAATACATCAGCAAAGGCAGAGTTGGTAATCCACTGTTTTTCCCCGGTTAACACGTAATGCGTTCCTGCTTCATTTAGCACGGCTGTTGTTTTTGCTCCAAGCGCATCAGACCCAGAGCCCGGCTCAGTCAGTGCATAAGCAGCGATCTTTTCGCCTGAAGCGAGTCCTGGCAAATATGTTTTCTTTTGCTCTTCTGATCCGAAAAAGACGATCGGCAAGGACCCGATGCCGACATGCGCCCCATAAGAAAGAGAAAAGCTTCCCGCACGCGAAAATTTTTCAGTGATGAGTGCCGAGCTGATTTTATCAAGACCGAGCCCTCCGTATTCCTCAGGCACATCAGCGCCAAGCAGCCCAAGTTCGCCCGCTTTCTTCAACAGCCTGACGGAATGCTCGAATTGATGGTTTTCGATGTCATCTATATGAGGGAGAACATCCTGCTCAATGTAGTCCTCAGTTGTTTTCGCAATCATTTTATGCTCGTCAGTGAAATCTTCCGGTGTATACATTTGATCGTATGGAACATCCTCGATTAAGAAACCGCCGCCTTTTTGTACTTCAGCCGCTTTTTTTGCCATTTGTTTTTCCCCCTTTAGCATAATTCAAATACACCGGCCGCTCCCATCCCGCCGCCGATACACATTGTAACGACTCCAAATTGCTCGTTTCTCCGTTTCATTTCATGAATCAGTGAGAGTGTAAGCTTTGTACCCGTACAACCAAGCGGATGTCCAAGCGCGATTGCGCCCCCGTTGACATTCACTTTTTCTTCATCAATTCCCAGTTCCCTTATCACTTGAATGGCCTGTGATGCAAAAGCTTCGTTCAGTTCAAACAAGCCGATGTCCTGCAGTTGAAGCCCGGCAAGCTTCAAGGCACGCGGAATGGCTTCCACCGGTCCGATGCCCATCACTTCCGGCGGCACACCGCCTACTGCAAAGGAGCGGAATTTCACAAGCGGCGCTAAGCCCAGTGCATCAGCTTTTTCTCGGTCCATCAGCATAACTGCCGCCGCTCCGTCACTCGTCTGCGAGGAATTGCCCGCAGTAACCGTTCCGTCAACGGAAAAAGCGGGTCGCAATGTCGCTAAGATGTCTGTCGTCGTTTGCGGGCGAACGCCTTCATCCTGAGAAAACACAAACTGTTTTTCCTGAGGCTTATGGTTTTCTCCGATTTCTGTCACCGTCACTTCGACGGGAACAATCTCATCTTTAAATTTCCCCTCTGCAAGAGCTTTGGCCGCGTTCTGGTGGCTGCGAACGGCAAACGCATCCTGGTCCTCGCGGGAGACGCCGTATTTTTTCGCGACCTGCTCGGCTGTGTGGCCCATGCTCATGTAATATTCCGGCGCCTTTTCTGCCAATGCGAGGTTCGGACGGGTCACATGCCCCATCATCGGAACCTGAGACATGGATTCTGCTCCGCCGGCGATCGCTGTATCATAGGCGCCGAGCATAATTTTTTCTGCCGCATATGCGATGGACTGAAGACCTGAAGAGCAGTAGCGATTGACTGTAATTGCCGGGACCGTGTACGGCAGTCCCGCAAGCGCGCCAATATTTCTCGCCATATTTAGCCCCTGTTCCGCTTCAGGTGTTGCACAGCCGATAATCAAATCGTCAATATTGCCTTCGTAGCCGCCTGCCCGTTTCAGTGTTTCTTTTACGCAAATCGCTCCCAAATCATCCGGACGAACGGTGGCCAACGATCCTTTTTTTGCTTTCCCAACCGGTGTTCTTGCACCTGACACTATGACTGCCTCTTTCATAAGCTCCCTCCTAATTCCGTAAAGGTTTACCTTTCACAAGCATATGCTGCATTCTCGCTTGAGATTTCGCCTCTCCTGCCAAACTCAAAAACGCTTCTCTCTCGATCTCCAATAAATACTCTTCATCAACCTCTGTACCGAACGGCACTTTTCCGCCGGCAATGACATAAGCGAGTTTTTTCGCGATCTTGAAATCATGCTCTGATATATAGCCGGACAGCTTCATTTGCTCAGCGCCAAGCAAGAGTGCCGCATAACCGGTTTCTCCCGCCACCTTAACCTTTTCTTTTACAGGCGGCCGCCAGCCGGTATCGTATAAAGATGCGGCCAGCTGTTTTGCATCGTAAAGCAGGTGGTCCTGATTCATGCTGATGTGATCTGTTTCTTTTAAGATGTTCATCTCACGAGCCTCTTGGGCGGAAGCGGATACTTTCGCCATCGCAATCGTTTCAAATGTTTTCATTGCCGCATTCATCGGATCAAGACCGCGGCGAAGATGGTTGATGTACAGCTCTTTGTTTCCACCTCCGCCAGGGATGAGGCCGACGCCGGATTCCACAAGCCCCATATAGGCTTCGCTTGCTGCTTGAATACGAGCCGCCGGCAGACACACTTCCGTTCCTCCGCCGAGCGTCATGCCAAATGGCGCGGCGACAACCGGTTTCGCACTGTATTTGATCTTCATCATCGTCTCTTGGAAACGGCGTATCACGAAATCAACTTCCAAAAAGTTGTCATCCTGGACTTCCATTAAGATCATGCCAAGATTCGCGCCGACGCAGAAATTTTTTCCTTGGTTGCCGATGACAAGGCCTTTGTAGTTCCGCTCTGTTTCCTCTAACGCTTTGTTGATCATTTGAATGATATCGAGGCCGATCGCATTGCTTTTCGAATGGAATTCAAGAAGGGCCACATCATCTCCAAGGTCAATCAAGCTTGCTCCGTTATTTTTTGCAATCACGCCTTTTGTTTCTTTAAGTGCTTGTAAATGAATCCGTTTTTTGTTTTCTTTCACGGCTCTATATTCGCCGCGGTCATAATAAAATACCGTTCCGTTCTCTTTGATGTAGAAGGTTTCATTCCCTTTGTCCAGCATGTCTTTGATCCAACCAGGCATATCTGCTCCAAGCTGCTCAAACTTTTCTGCCGACTGCCTGAGGCCGATGGCATCCCACATTTCAAACGGGCCCAGCTCCCAGCCGAATCCCCACTTCATTGCTTGGTCAATCGCATGAATATCATCAGCAATCTCACCAAGCAGTTCGGCTGAGTAAAGCAGGGTTTGAGATGTGATATTCCACAGCAACCTGCCGGCTCTGTCGTCTGAGTAAATAAGCGCTTTCATTTTCGCTTTTGTCCCTTTTGCCTGTTTTGCCGCTTCAAGTGCCGGTGATTTCATTTTTGTCCGCTCGCCATAAGTAAGCGTCACTGGGTCAAGCTCATAAATCGTTTTTCCTTCTTTTTTATAAAAGCCTTGTCCTGCCTTGCTTCCGATCCACCCTTTTTCCAGCATATCGTTCATGAAAACTGGCAGGCGGAACACTTCTTTCTCGTCTCCATCCGCTTTGTCATACACATTTCGGGCGACGTGGGCAAATGTATCGAGTCCGACAACATCAAGCGTTCTGAAGGTCGCGCTTTTCGGTCTGCCGATTAGCGGGCCAGTGATCGAATCAACTTCCCCAACCTGATAGCCGCCTTTCAGCATTTCTTGGACTGTGACGAGAAGTCCATATGTTCCGATGCGGTTTGCGATAAAGTTCGGTGTGTCCTTTGCTGTAACAACGCCTTTGCCGAGGACATTTTCACCGAAGGCTGTCATAAACTTTAAAATATCAGGATCAGTTTCCTTAATCGGAATGATCTCCAGCAGCTTTAAATAGCGGGCGGGATTAAAAAAGTGCGTTCCAAGAAAATGGGCTTTAAAATCATCCGACCGGCCTACAGCCATTTCCTGCACTGATATGCCGGAGGTGTTGCTTGAGACAATGCTCCCAGGCTTCCGGTGTTCATCCACAAGTGCAAAAATTTGCTTTTTAACTTCAAGGTTTTCGACAACGACTTCAATAATCCAATCTGCTTCTTTGAGCTTTGCTGCATCATCCTCCAGATTGCCTGATGTGATATAGGAGGTATTTTTTGCTGATGTGAGGGGAGCGGGCTTTTGTTTCAGCAGTTTTTTCACCGCCTGCCGGCTCAGCCTGCTGCGCACCTCCGGACTGTCTTTCGTCAGTCCCCTTTTTTCCTCTTCCTTTGTCAAATCGTTCGGCACAATATCAAGCAGCAGGACAGGAATTCCGATGTTAGCCAAATGCGCCGCAATCCCGGAACCCATTACCCCCGATCCTAAAACGGCTGCCTTCCGAATGTGTTTGTGCATGAGATATCCCCCTTGAACATTGAATGAATAATTATTCATTTTTTGACCAAAAAAAATGAAACCCGTTTCTTCTTTCATCTTAAAAGATTTCCGGTTCGACTTCAATAGCTAATTTGTTATTTTTTTGTATGAAGCTTATAAAAGACGGGCAACTTAAGCCCGGAGGTGAAGGGAATGGTGCGAGAGAAAAAAAATCCGTCTTCAGCGGCAGTCAGCGCGGCGAGCGTAAAGGGAGATGCCGGTCCGACTCAGCATTACGGCGGCGGAAAACGGACAAGTCAAAATCAGCAGTATAAAAAACATAACATGGAACAATCATAAAGCAGCTGCTTCCCGCGGCTGCTTTTACTTTTTTAAGATCCCTTTTAACACAAACGCTGCATTGGCGGGCCGTTCGGCAATTCTTCTCATAAAGTAGCTGAACCAGTCCGTTCCATATGGGACATACACACGCATTCTGTACCCTTCCTTGGCGAGTTCCTTCTGCCGCTCCGGCCTGATGCCGTAAAGCATTTGAAACTCAAATTGTGACGCTGGGATATGATGTTCAGCAACGAGCTGTTTCGTAAACGCAATGATGTCATCGTCATGTGTGGCGACAGCCGTGTAGTTCCCACTTAACAGCTGCAGCTTTATTAGGCTCTGAAAATGAAGGTCTGTTCCTTTTTTGTCTGGAAACGCTACAGCCGCAGATTCTTTATAAGCGCCTTTCACAAGTCTGAGATTCGGCTTTAAGTCGCGCATATTTCTGATATCTTCTGCCGCCCGGTACAGATACGCCTGAATCACCGTGCCGAGCATCTCAAATTCCTGTTTGCATTGCCTGTAGATAGCGAGTGTCTGTTCATAATGAGAATAGTCTTCCATATCAATGGTCACAGCAACACCATATTGCTTCGCAGCGGATACAATGGCACGCAAATGAGATAGGGCAAGTTCTTCTGAAAGATCGAGCCCGATCGAGGTCAGCTTTAATGAAAGCTCTGAGTCCAATTGATGTTCGGCAATGGCTTGAATGGCCTTCTTGCATTCCTCTGCGACTTGATCTGCTTCTTTTTCTGAAGCGGCATACTCGCCTAAATAATCAATTGTTGCGCATAAACCGGATCTGTTTAGCCTTTTGACGGTCTTAACCGCCGACTCAATTGTATCGCCGGCGACAAACCTTCGTGCCCCAAGCCGCGTTCCGTATGCTTTGGCGAACTTGGTAAGTGTTTTATTTTGAGATAAGAATAAAAACACATGTCTCAACATCCGACTCCCTCCTGCCTTCATCTTCAAAACACCTGTATATAACTCCCAGCCTGAAGGAAACTATAAAATGAACAGAAATCAAAGGAGGATCACAATGGAAAATCAGCAGCAATCTCAAATGCCGCCTTCCGTTATTTCGACAAAGGATCATTTGTATCTGAATGACATGCTGAACTGGAATTTGCTCGCGATGAAAAAAGCGCATTTCATGGCGCAGCAGTGCCAGGATCAATCGTTAAAACAAGAACTCGACCGCGTCGGACACATGCATCATGATCACTATCAAAGAATATTAAAGCACCTGCAGCCAGGCCAGCAGCAGTCCGGCTACATCCAATAAGGAGGCGCCAGAATGAATCAGCAAAATCAGAAAATCAGCAATCCGCAGACACCTGTACCGACAACTTCGGAAATGAATGACAGAGATTTCGTCAATGAGTTGCTGACAACAGAAAAATACATGACAACAGCTTATTGCACAGCCCTGCACGAATTCAGCCACGAGTCTCTTTATCAGGATATTCAATCCATTTTTGATGAGTCACAAAAAGCGCAAAGAAAACTGTATGACCTCATGTTCCAATATGGATGGTATTCTGTTGAAGCGGAGGATGCCCAAAAGCTGCAGCAATCCTATCAAAAATTCCAGCAGACCATTCAGCAGCAGTCTCCATATCAGCAGTAACAACATCAGCAAAAAGGATACGATGTTCTTCCGGGCATCTATCCTTTTTTTGTGCGTAAAATCAGTTGACTTTTCATTAACACTTATTTATATTTAATAAGCATTAACTATTTTGTCATCAAAATATATATACAGTGTATGTAACAGAGGGGAAATGAATATGAAGAGTGCGGATCAGTTAATGTCCGATATCCAATTATCGCTTCAGGCGCTCTTTCAAAAGATACAGCCTGAAATGCTAGAAAGCATGGAAAAACAAGGTATCACTCCAGCGCAGCTGTTTGTGCTGGCCAGCTTAAAGAAACACGGCAGCCTCAAGATTTCTGAAATTGCCGAGCGTATGGAGGTTAAGCCAAGCGCGGTGACGCTAATGGCTGATCGCCTTGAACAAAAAAATCTTATCGCCAGAACACACAACACAAAAGACAGGCGAGTGATTGATCTCAGTCTTACTGATGAAGGAGACAGAAAGTTCGAGGAGGTTTTGGCGGGCAGAAAAGCCATTATGGCGCGATACCTTTCCTTCTTGACGGAGGAGGAAATGCTTCAGGCGGCGCATATTACAGAAAAGCTCGCAAAGGCTGCAGCGGAAACTGATGAAAAGCAAAACATGAAAGAAGGAAACGGATGAAATGAGTAATGAAGGCAAACAATCAAAACGAACGTTATTAATAACAGGCTTAATTATTGCCATGTTTTTTTCAGCTCTTGACGGTACCATTGTCGGAACGGCCATGCCGAAAATTGTCGGTGATCTGGGCGGTTTGAGCATGATGACCTGGCTGACAACTGCATATTTGTTAACATCAACAACCATTGTTCCAATTGCCGGTAAACTGGCCGATTTATTGGGACGCCGCATTGTCTATGTATCAGGATTAATTATTTTTATGGCAGCTTCTGCTTTGTGCGGGATGGCCAACAATATGACAGAATTGATTATCTTCCGAGGACTGCAGGGAATCGGTGGGGGCATTATGATGCCGATGGCGATGATTGTCATCGGTGACTTGTTCACAGGAAAACAGCGTGCTAAATTCCAAGGGGTCTTTGGCGCGATTTACGGGCTAGCTTCAGTGATTGGGCCGCAAATCGGCGGCTGGATTGTAGACTCACTAAACTGGAAATGGGTTTTCTATATTAACCTTCCAGTCGGCATTATTGCGGTTATTTTTATTGCCAGAGGATTGCAGGGCCGTCAGCAGACTGGTCCGATCAACTTCGATATCGCTGGTATTTTCACGATGATTGTCGGGGTTGTCAGCCTCCTTCTCGCCCTAAGCTTTGGCGGAAAAGATTATGCGTGGGGCTCATGGCAGATTCTTGGCTTGTTTGCACTCGCGCTGATCGGCATTATCAGCTTTATAATCGTAGAATCAAAAGCAAAAGAGCCAATCCTGCCAATGTATTTATTTAAAAACAGAACGTTTACATTTTTAAACCTGATCGGCTTCTTTATGAGTATCGGCATGTTTGGTGCCATTACGTTTGTTCCTTTCTTTATGCAGGGAATTGTCGGAGTCAGCGCGTCTGAATCAGGTACAATTATGACACCGATGATGATCTCTATGATTATTACAAGTATTATCGGCGGCCAGCTTGTTTACAAAGTCGGCATTAAACCGCAAATTATTACAGGCATGATAGTTATGGCTGGAGGATTCCTGCTGTTAACGACTTTGGACCTTGATACGAGTAAGCTTGTTGCTACATCGTATATGGCAATTATTGGTCTAGGAATGGGTCTGGTTATGCCGATTCTGACACTAGCTTTACAGGAAAGCTTTTCGAAGGAGGAGCTTGGGGTTGTCACCTCTTCCAGCCAATTCTTCCGTTCGATCGGAGGAACATTCGGCATTACCATGCTGGGAGCCGTAATGAATGCAAGATCAGGAAGTTTATTAACAGATAAACTGGTGCCGTACTTAGACTCACTTCCGGCACAGGCAAGCTCATTTGCCTCCCAGCTAAAGGGTATGATTGATACAAATCCGCAAGGGCTGCTGCAATCACTGTTCAGCCCGGACGCAATCAAACAAATCCCTGCGGCTTTCTCATCCCATATTATGCCGATATTAAAAACATCGTTGATGGATTCACTCCACAGCGTGTTTTATACAGGCCTGATCTTTATCGCCGTCGGAGCCGTATTTACATTGTTCTTAAAACCTATCAAGCTATCAAATAAGAAAACGGGAGAACAAGTAAAGGAGAAAGCGGCACAAGCCGTTGAATCACCTTCCCATTAATAGAGTGCCCCGCGGATACCAATCCGCGGGGTTTTGTTATTCGATCATCTGAGCCCTTCCATTTCCGAAGGACCAATCCTCATCCTGATTTCCGGCCAGCATAATAAACACATCTTCTTTTCTTACGCCAAGCTGGGAATGAATCCGGCTTGCGATTGAGTGGTAAAGGGCTTTTTTCTGTTCAGTTGTTCTTGACTGTTTCAAGGTAAAATGAATGTATATCAGTTCATTGGTCCGCTCGACCTGCAGATAAGACGGATCATAAAAAAATTCACTATTTTCATATTGCCTGATGACTTGAAAGTAGTCATCTTCCGGCACATTAATTTCTTCGATCATCGATTGGTGAATGGTCCTGCTTAGTTTTTGAAGCCACGCTTCACTTCTTCCCGCCCGTAAATGAATCTGTACAAATGGCATCCCCCGCATCTCCTCTCTTTACAGCGTCTGTCCGCTGTCAATTGTGATGATTTGGCCTGTGAGTGATTCCTGTTCAACAAGCGAACAAATCAATTTGGCGACTTCATCCGGTTCAGCGATACGCTGTAACAGCAAAGTGCCGATCATGCTTTTCATTTTTTCTTCCCGGCCAGCCCACCATCTCGTTGCGACAGCTCCCGGTGCTACACCGCTCACTCTAATTTCGGGCGCTAAGGCGTGGGCCAATGATTTCGTTAAACCGTGCACCGCCGATTTTGACACTGCATAAGGCATAGATGAACCCGCCCCGGTTAACCCTGCGATGCTGCCGACATTTACGATCGCTCCAGCCTTGCTTTTTTTCATGAACGGAACCACTGCCCGCGCGCAGAAAAACATCCCTTTCACATTGACAGCGTATAACTCATCCCAGATGTCTTCTGTCGCAGCTTTAAGATCATCCATTGGAA
The DNA here is from genome assembly GCF_042709275.1 of Bacillus sp. LR_5. Classification (NCBI taxonomy): domain Bacteria; kingdom Bacillati; phylum Bacillota; class Bacilli; order Caryophanales; family Bacillaceae; genus Bacillus; species Bacillus sp. LR_5. The sequence continues at coordinate 16,768 of NZ_JAVAXX010000018.1, forward strand.
TGTGCCGTGTAATGCTGGCATTATTGACTAAAACATCAATCGTGCCGTATGTTTTCACGATCGATTGAACCATGTCCTGCACTTCGCTGTTTTTTGATACATCGGCTTGGATGGCGAAGGCTCGCCCGCGAGCTTTTTTAATCATATCCACTGTTTCCTGCGCTTCGGATTGTGAACGTGAATAATTCACCGCAACAATCGCTCCGCGTTTTGCCAATTCCATACTGGCTGCTCGTCCGATTCCTGTGCCGCCCCCCGTTACGAGAGCAATTTTGTTCATTACATTCATTGCCGCCACTCCTTGCTGTTGATTAACATATCTTGCTGATTCCATTGTAATCCAGGTCAGGTGTTACGTATAATGATTGTTAAAGATACTTGCTATCACTCAGATTGATAGCAAACGAACGGAGGAGTTCAACATGGAAAGTGGAGATTTACGTGTGTTTCAAATGGTAGCCCGTGAAGGCTCCATTACGAAAGCAGCCCTGCAGCTTGGCTATGTGCAATCGAATGTCACGGCCAGAATTCAGCAATTGGAAGCTGAGCTGGGCACCATCCTGTTTTTGCGCCACAATCGGGGTATGACACTTTCTGCAAGCGGAAAACTGCTGCTCGACTACGCAAATAAAATTATCGGCCTGCTGGATGAAGCGTCTAAAGCGCTCTTATCTACTGTAGAGCCAAGCGGACCGCTTATGATCGGCTCCACTCAGACAACAGCCGCGGTAAGGCTTCCGAAACTTCTGGCTTCTTATTATGAAGAACACCCAAACGTCCAGTTGTCTTTAACAACAGGACATACACAATTCCTCCTTGATAAAGTTCTCCGGTATGAATTAGATGGCGCATTTATCGGATGCGAATGCAATCATCCTGAGCTCGAATCCTATCCTGCATTTGAGGAAGAACCAGTAGTTGTTTCAGCTGCCTCCATATCTGATGCAGAGGAAGCCATCAAAAAGCCGATTCTCGTTTACAGCACAGGCTGTTCGTATCGAGAGACACTTGAAAAATGGCTGCGAACTGTCGGTGTCACACAGCCGGTCATTATGGAATTTGGTACGCTTGAAGCGATTATCGGCGGGGTTACAGCAGGTCTTGGCATCTCGTTGCTGCCGAGAACGGTTGTACAGAAACACGAGGCTGAAGGGTCGATTCGATTGTACCCGCTGCCCGAGGCTCTCAGACAGATGAAAACAGAATTTATTGTCCGAAAAGATTCGTTTATCAGCAGCGCGCTGCGGACCTTTATGGATTCCTTTGCGCCAGATAAAACGGCAGAATCACAAAAAAACAGTCTGCTATAATTGGCAGACTGCTTTTTTAGCTATTGTTTGTTTCGATGTGCTTCATTTAATTCCTTAATATGCTGAATGATATCTTTAATGCCCTGCTTCGCGTCAGGATATGTCGCATTCCAATGTTTAGCGAGCGGCGGCATGCTTTTGGCTATATGTGTGTACAAAATCCATTGCTTCACTTCTTCTTTTAGCTCATTGTTTGTGTCACCAAGCAGAAGCTCAGTATACTTCTCCAGCAATCCATCCAGCTGCTCCTGAAGTTTTTGTTCCATTTTCCATCTTCCTTTCGAAAAAACAGCAAGGAGCTTTCTCAAGTAAAAGCTCCTTTCGCTGGCGTTATTTATCCATGTGATGTGAAAGCCGCTTCCTGGACAATGCATCTGCCCCTGCCATGAGGAATGCAAAGAGGCGTTCCGAACAGCGGATCCTGTGTGACCTGACAGTTCATAGAAAACACATTTTGCACAAGATCACAAGTGATGACCTCTTCCGGACGGCCTTCAGCATAAATCTGTTTATCTTTTATGGCCACAAGATGATGCGCATAGCGGCATGCCAAGTTTAAGTCATGGAGAACCATGACAATCGTCCGCTCTTCCTTTTCATTCAGCTCAAACAGCAAATCAAGAATTTCAATTTGGTGCGTCATGTCTAAATACGTCGTCGGCTCGTCTAAAAGGATAATGTCAGTCTCCTGTGCAAGCGTCATCGCGATCCAAGCCCGCTGGCGCTGTCCGCCTGACAAAGAATCGACGGCGCGGTCAGCCATGTCCTCAAGCTTTGTTGCTTTAAGCGCTCGCTCAACTGCTTCCTCATCCTCTTTTGACCATTGTTTCAGCCAATTTTGATAAGGATATCTTCCTTGCTTCACCAGCTGATGTACTGTCAGCCCCTCTGGAGCCGAAGGACCCTGCGGCAGGATTGCGAGCTCTTTTGCGACTTCCTTTGTAGGAAGCTTGGCAATCGCTCTTCCTTCCAGCAGCACTGAACCGCCTCTCGGCTTCATCAATCGCGCTAATGAACGTAAAAGTGTCGATTTTCCGCAGCCGTTGCTGCCAATAAATACGGTAATTTCACCTTTGGGAATTGTTAAATTCAACTCATCAATAATAACGGCATCCCCGTATCCTAAGCTCAGCGTTTCTGTAGAAATTGCACTCATACCCATAACCGCTCCTTTTTGCTGGCTTTTTAGCAGCACTATGTATTGCACGTTTTCTATATACATGCGTTTTAAGTCAATTGTCATCAATGCAAGTGATTCGATATTCAGCCATTTGATATGGTCATATATCCCTCATTGTAGCAGAAAACAATGACTTTGAAAATCATTTTCAATTAGTTTTTTGGACATAATTGGCGTTTATGGGGTATTTAGCACAAGGTTATTTCTTAATTTCTCTGACTGAGCCGTTCTTCAGCTTCAGCTTTAAGTTGATATGATCATAATGGCTGTCCAGATTAAATGCTGCTAGTACACTGTGGATCACTTCTGTTTCTGCCATTTGGTCTGTCACGGAAAGCTCGCTCAGGATCATTTTCATCTCATCTAGTGCTTCTTCTCCCTCCTGTTTGACGCCGGAGAGCTTATCCTGTATTTCCGCTGTTTCCTGAGTCCCATTTTTTGTATATATACTTTCATAACGATTATGCTCACCATCTCCGTAGCTCACGCGAAGCGAGAAATTGCTGTAAGGAACGGACTTCTGCTGGGTGACGGCTGTATTTTCTCCTTCTGCCTGCTGCTGATCTTCATTGAGACGGCAGCCCGCAATCAGAACCACTGCGAGACAAACAGCCCCGGCTGCTCTGATCAAACGCATATGTTTCCCCCCTGTAGGATTCCATTTATTTTAGGTATATCCAGAGAATGAAATCCTCATTCAGAGGAGAATTGAAAAAGCCGGGGCGTGTATAACGCCACGGCTTCAGCGTGTCGACAAATGCTCGCCCTTCCTAGACTTCAAGGGTTTTCATTCACGCTCAAAAGATTCAGTCAGTTGCAAAAAGTCTTCCGCGTCACGCACGGCTAGCTTGATGGCATTCTCCCAGAAATCGCGCTTCGTGATATCAGCACTCAAATGCTTCATCGCCAACTCTTCCACAGTCATAGAAGCCGTATCCTGCAATAGTGCGATATACTTCTCTTCAAACCCGTTTTTTTCTTCAAGCGCCAGTGCGTAAATGCCCAGAGAAAACAGATAGCCGAACGTATAAGGGAAATTGTAAAATGGCACCCTCGTGATATGGAAGTGCAGCTTTGATGCCCAAAAGAGCGGATGGTACTCTCCTAACGAATTGCAGTATGCCTCTTTTTGCGCCTCTTCCATCAGCTCATTCAAACGGCCGGCCGGGACGACTCCCCGCTTTCGTTCTTCGTAAAATCTCGTTTCGAATAAGAACCTTGCATGTATATTCATGAAGAACGCAACGCTTCTTTGCACTTTATCCTCAAGAAGGACAAGCTTTTCTTCCTTCGTCTCCGCTTGCTGGACAGTCGCGTCCGCCACAATCATCTCTGCGAACGTCGAGGCCGTTTCCGCGACGTTCATAGCGTAGGAACGGTTTAACGGCCTGACGTTGAGCATCGCTTCCTGATGGAACGCGTGTCCGAGCTCATGTGCAAGCGTTGAGACATTTGAGGCACTTCCCGAAAACGTCATGAAAATCCGCGATTCTCCGCTGTCAGGAAAGCTCGTGCAAAAGCCGCCGACTCTTTTTCCGCTCCTGTCTTCCGCTTCAATCCAGCGGTCCCGAAACGCTTTTTCTGTGAAAGAGGACAGCTTTTTGCCAAACGTTGAAAACTGGCTGACAATGACATTTGCAGCTTCATTATATGAATAGACCTTTCCATCAGAACCAATTGGGGCCTCAACATCGTACCAGCTAAGCTTTTCAAGGCCGAGCATGGATGCTTTCCGGTTCAAAAACTGAACGAACGGCTGCTTGTTTTCAGTGATGACCTGCCACATCGTATCCAGTGTTTCTTTTTTCATTCTGTTGATCTGCAGCGGCTCCTTCAGGACATTCTCCCAGCCGCGCGCTTTATAGGTTTCAAGCCGGAACCCTGCCAAATGATTGAGCGTGTTGCTGAAAATATCCTGTTTGCTTTCCCAAGCTTGATGCAAACGTTCATATATTGTTTTTCTGACAGCGCGGTCTTGACGATCCATCACATTTTCAGCCTGACCGACAGACAATTGCTTGTTCACACCGTTTTCCTCATACGGTATTGTCATTTTTCCGACAACCATATTGTATAAGTCACTCCAAGCATGATATCCGTCCACCGCAAGGTTTCCAATCAGTTTTTCTTTACCCGGGCTGAGCTTTTCGGCAACCCTCTGTCTTCTTTCATTTAATATGTACGATACATCGCGTAACCCCGGCTTTGTTAATAATTCATTCCACACGTTTTGTTCAATGGCCACCAGTTTATGATCTAATGTGACGAGGGATGATTGAAAATCTGCGGAAAGCCGATTCATGAGTGACTGATGCTCAGTAGCCTTTTGATCACTGATATTCTGGGCCTGAAGGCAAGCAACAAAAGCGCCGGCCTGCTGAAGCTTGACAGATGTCTGTTCAAATAAATCAAGCAAAGCAATCAGTCCTTCGGCATCTTCAGGCGATTCAGGCACCTGAAACGCCTCAGTGATGTCTTGAAAGGCACTCAGACTTTGTGACAGCTTTTCGATATATCCTTTGAATTCTTCTGATTGGCTCCCGCCCTTAAAAAATGAATCAAGATCCCATCTTTGGTCTACCCCTTGCAGCGCCATAATACAAAACCCCTTTCCTTCTTTCGTTTTATTATAGAACAATTCTGAATTATTGTATAAAAATTTCTTTTATAGGCGTCATTTTCCGTTCATGATTGTACAATAGCTGTAGCAGTTAAATAGGAGGTATATCATGAATAAAAAAATCGCGATCGTAACAGGAGCGTCAAAAGGCTTTGGTCAGCTGGCAGCCGTAAAGCTGGCCAAGTCATTTTTCGTGATTGCTACAACAAGACAGCCTGAGAAAGCTGAACAGCTTCGGGAATTGGCCGCAGCACACAATGTGGCTGATTCTATTCACATTACCGCTCTCGACGTCACAGATGAGCAATCCATAGCCTCATTCGGAAAAACCATTAGCGCTTATGCTCCTATTGATCTTCTCGTCAACAACGCCGGAACGGCTTACGGAGGATTTGTCGAGGATGTGCCGATGGAACATTTCAGACAACAATTTGAAACGAATGTCTTCGGAGTGATCCATGTGACAAAAACCGTTCTGCCTTACATAAGAAAGCATAGCGGAGCAAAGATTATAAACGTGAGCAGCATCAGCGGTCTGACCGGATTCCCTGCGATGTCGCCTTATGCATCTTCCAAGCATGCATTGGAGGGTTTTTCTGAGAGCCTGCGTGTGGAACTGCTTCCGTTCGGTATCCAAACCGCTTTGATCGAGCCAGGCTCATACAAGACATCGATTTGGTCCACATCATTATCAAATTATATGTCGGTGCCTGCTGACGATTCAGCCTATCATCAATACTATAAAAAGATCCTTTCCTACGTTGAAAAAAACGCAGATGAAAGCGGAGATCCCCAAGAGGTTGCCGACCTCATTTATCAATTGGCAACAAAACAGCACGTAAAGAAATTGCGATACCCGATCGGAAAAGGCATCAAGCTTACCTTGTTATTCCGATCGCTTTTTCCCTGGTCTGCGTGGGAATCTATCCTGAAGAAAAAACTATTCAGTTCATCTAAATTATAATTATTATAATTTAGTATTGATTTTTAATTAATACGTGGTATAATTAAATTAACAGATCACAAGGAGGACGTAACTTATGAAAACTGAAAATGCAAAAACAAATCAAACATTAGTTGAGAATTCAATGAACACACAATTATCAAACTGGTTCCTTTTATACTCTAAGCTCCACCGTTTCCATTGGTATGTAAAAGGGCCGCATTTCTTTACATTGCATGAGAAATTTGAAGAACTGTATGACCATGCGGCTGAAACAGTCGATACCATCGCTGAACGCCTGCTGGCGATCGGCGGACAGCCTGTTGCCACATTGAAAGAATACACTGAGCATGCGTCTATCACAGACGGCGGAAACGAAACATCAGCGTCAGAAATGGTACAAGCATTGGTAAACGACTACAAACAAATCAGCAGCGAATCTAAATTCGTGATCGGCCTGGCTGAAGAAAATCAAGATAATGCGACAGCGGACTTGTTTGTCGGATTAATTGATGAAGTTGAAAAACAAGTGTGGATGCTTTCCGCTTATTTAGGATAAAAAAAGCTGAACCCTTTTCGGGTTCAGCTTTTTGATTACCGCTTAGCTTGAGCTGCTTTCTGTCTGCTTGGTCAGTGTCACGTTTAGCGTTTTCGTTTTTCCGTTCCGCAGCACTTGAATTGTCGTTTTATCTCCGACTTTCAAGTCTTTGTATAGGATCTGACGAATATCCGCGCTGCTTTCCACGTCTTTACCGTTTAGTTTGACAATGACATCCTCAGATTTGATGCCGGCTTTTGCCGCAGGTGAATTTCCTTGAACTCCTTTTACATAAACACCTTTTCCTAATTGATCTCCAAACAGGCCGAGTGTATTTTCTTGATACGTTTCAGGAACTTGAGACATATCAATCATTTGCACGCCTAAAAACGGACGGTCTACCTTCCCGTTTTCCAGCAGCTGGTCAACAATGGGTTCGACATCATTGCTTGGGATCGCAAATCCAAGTGACTCCACGCCGCTTTCGCTCACCTTCAAACTGTTGATGCCGATGACCTGGCCGCTTGCATTGATTAACGGTCCTCCGCTGTTCCCCGGGTTGATCGCTGCGTCAGTTTGCAGCACGTTCATTTCCACCGTACCTTGTGTTGTATCCACATCAATCGTCCGGTTCAGTCCGCTGATGATGCCTTGTGTCACCGTACCGGAAAACTGCTGTCCGAGCGGATTTCCAATAGCGATGACCTTTTCGCCTGTGCGCAGCTGTGAAGAGTCACCGAAGCTCGCCACTTTTTTGACGTTCTTGCTGCTGATTTCCAGAACAGCCAAATCAGTTATCGTATCGCTGCCGACCAGCTTGGCAGTCTCCGTTTCTCCGTTGTAAAGCGTGACAGTCAATTTATTTGCGCCTTCAACGACATGGTTGTTTGTAATGATATACGCTTTATTGCTGTCTTTTTTGAAAATGACGCCTGACCCCGTTCCGCTTTCACTTTCTGAGCTGGAGCCGCCTCCCGTGCCGAATGTGTTATTTTGCGAGGTTTGGATATTTGAGATTCCCACAATCGTCGGCTCTAAATCCTCCACCATATCAGCGACGTTTGAAGCGTTCGTTATCGGTGTCGTTTTAAAATTACCTGACTGCACCTGTTTATTTGCAGAAACGGCCTCGGTCGCCTGATCTTGGTCTGATGGCAGATAAGGCGCGATGCCAAGCATCAGGCCCCCGCCGATAATCCCGCCTAAAATAGGGCTCAGCCATGCGGCTCTCCGTTTCTTTTCTTTTTTCACAGCCGTTTCTGTCTTTTCCATTTCTAAAGAAGAAGCTGTTTCTTGTTTTCCCGCTTCATACGAAACCGGCTCGTCAAGCAATTCCTGTTCGGGATGTTCAATCAGCTGCCGGTTTTCTGTATTCTGATGTTCTGTATGTGAAGATTCTGTTTGATGTTGATCGTTTTGGTCATCACGTCGATAATCCATGTTCTTACACTCCTTTAACGGTTTTTCATTTATCGTTACATATTCATCGCATGTACAAGTTCAATTGTCCCAATAATGAGGAGAAAAGCAAAGCACCAAAATAGAATAGGTTTGATCATCCTACATCTTCCTCGCTCTTTTTCTCTTCCTTTCTTCCCTTATACATATCATAAACAAACATTGTGGGATAAAAATGAAAAGAATATGTGAAATTATGAAAATTGCCTGCCGTATGTTAAAACTAGTTTATAATGACGTTGAAAGGATGTGAAGAGCCTTGTCATACACCATTTATCTAGTTGAAGATGAGGATAACCTGAATGAACTGCTGACGAAGTATTTAGAGAATGAGGGCTGGAACATTACATCTTTTACGAAAGGTGAAGACGCCAGAAAGAAAATGACGCCGTCTCCCCACCTGTGGATTCTCGATATCATGCTGCCGGATACTGACGGCTATACATTAATAAAAGAAATCAAAGCGAAAGATCCTGACGTACCGGTCATTTTTATTTCCGCCCGAGATGCAGATATTGACAGAGTGCTTGGCTTAGAGCTTGGCAGCAATGACTACATTTCAAAGCCGTTTCTGCCGCGGGAGCTGATCATACGTGTTCAAAAACTGCTGCAGCTCGTTTATAAGGAAGCTCCGCCTGTACAAAAAAATGAAATCGCCGTCTCCTCGTATCGGGTCGCTGAAGACGCTCGCGAGGTCTATGATGAAAACGGAAATATCATCAATTTGACGTCAAAGGAATTTGATCTGCTGCTATTATTTATCCATCATAAAGGACATCCATACTCACGTGAGGATATTCTCGTAAAAGTATGGGGGCATGACTACTTCGGAACAGACCGGGTCGTTGATGACCTCGTCCGGAGACTGCGCAAAAAGATGCCTGAATTGAAGGTGGAGACGATTTACGGGTTCGGCTACAGGATGATGACATCATGAAAAACAAGCCGCTCTCGTTTCAAATATGGGTTGTCATATCCGGCATTCTGTTAGGGATATCCCTTTTACTGCTTGTGTTATTTTCAAACACACTGCGCGATTTCTTCACCAATGAAACGTATACGACGATTGAAAATGAGCAGCATGTTCTGACGGAATACCGCCTGCCGGGTTCAATTGAACGGCGCTATTACAGCGAAGAAGCCACGGCACCGACAACCGTTCGATCCGTACAGCACGTGCTTCTGCCTGAAAATGAAGATGCTTCTTCAGACAGGGATTTAAGCATTCTCTCGTCTTCGTTTATCCATAAAGTGTACAAGCTGGCCGATAAACAGGAGGCCAAAAAGAAACGGTATAGCGCCGACGTCAATGGAGAGAAAGTGTTTTTTGTCATTAAAAAGGGGCTTTCCGTCAATGGGCAATCAGCTATGATGCTCTCTTACGCGCTTGATTCTTATCGGGACGATCTGGCCTATACCCTGTTCAAACAGCTTCTGTTTATTATAGCTGTTGTCATTTTATTAAGCTGGATTCCGGCCATTTGGCTTGCGAAGTATTTATCAAGGCCTCTCGTGTCATTTGAAAAGCACGTCAAACGGATTTCCGAACAGGATTGGGATGACCCAGTGATAGTGGATCGGAAAGATGAGATCGGCAAATTGGGCCATACCATCGAAGAGATGCGCCAAAAGCTTGTGCAAAAGGACGAAACAGAAAGAACCCTATTGCAAAATATCTCTCACGATTTGAAAACGCCGGTTATGGTCATCAGAGGCTATACGCAATCGATTAAAGACGGAATTTTCCCTAAAGGAGATCTTGAAAATACAGTAGATGTCATTGAAGGCGAAGCTCTTAAGCTGGAGAAGAAAATAAAGGATTTATTATATTTAACGAAGCTGGATTATTTAGCGAAGCAAAAAGTGCAGCACGACATGTTCAGTATCGTAGAAGTGACAGAAGAAGTCATCGAAAGACTGAAGTGGGCGCGGAAAGAATTATTGTGGGAAATTGATGTAGAAGAAGACATTCTGATGCCGGGCGATCCGGAGCAATGGAACAAACTCCTTGAAAATATTCTGGAAAATCAAATCCGCTATGCTGAGACAAAGATAGAAATCAGCATGAAACAAGATGATCGGAATATTGTGATCACCATTAAAAATGACGGACCGCATATTGAAGATGAGATGCTCTCCAGCCTCTATGAGCCTTTTAATAAAGGGAAGAAAGGCGAATTCGGCATTGGTCTAAGCATCGTAAAACGAATTTTAACTCTTCATAAGGCGTCTATCTCAATTGAAAATGACAAAACGGGTGTAACATACCGCATAGCAGTGCCAAAATAGACTGTAGATGTTTTTGCAGTCTATTTTTTTATGTGAAAGAATAGCCGTTAAAATCTCTATAATTTGTTTTGAGCGGCTGTTTGCATTGATGAACCCATTTTTTCTCTGACAAGGTCTGCTTCGGATATTTGACTTTCTCCACTTTAATTCCTCTGTTTCGCAAGCGGCTGATCATTTCGTCCAATTCTCTCATTCTAGATTCACCCTTTCGCTTGAGCTTTGACCATTCGGTCATCTCAATTTATAATATAAATAATACATGATAAAAAAACAAGTTACAATAAGGTTAATTTTATAACAGAAGGTGTGACTATATGGTCATATCCTGTGCAGGCCTCCGGGCTCCGAAAGGGTGGAACCATTGAAGGAAAAAGAAAAGCTGATTATTGAAACAGCCTTAAAACTATTTGCCCAAAAAGGATACAACTCAACATCAGTTCAGGAAATCGCAAAAGAATGCAAAATATCTAAAGGCGCTTTTTATATTTATTTTCCTTCGAAAGAAGCGCTTCTTCTGTCTATGCTGAACTACTATTATGATAAAACGTTTACCCGAATTTTAAATATTAAAACGAAGGGCGACAGCCCCAGAACGGCTTACCGCAAACAGCTGAGCGTGCTCTATGAAAACATCCTTGAACACAAGGATTTTATCGGCATGCAGATGAAGGAAGGTTCTCTGCCTTACACGGAGGAAGTGGAGCAATGCGCCAAAAAAATCCGCCAGTCCTCACTTCAATTTCATATCGACAGCCTGCTGAACATTTACGGAAAAAAAGCGGAACCGTATACTGCAGAGCTTTGTTTTTTAATAGAGGGCATCAGCCAGATTTACCTGGAATGCATGATTTTGTTCGGCTATAATGTGAAGCCGGATCAATTAGCCGATATCATTATTAATAGAATTGATGATATGGTAAAAGGCATGTCTGAACGAAACGATAAGCCTTTCATCACATTGGAAGAGGCAAGCTCTTTATTTGGGCCTCTTACGCACGGACGGCCTGATCCGCTGACTGAATCGATTGTGAAAAGCCTTCGTGACAAAATTAACAGCTTAAACACAAACTCCTCTCTTGAATTATCGGAGAGCTTGGACATACTTGAAGCAGAAATGAAGAAAAAAACACCGAAGCTGGCGATCATAAAAGGAATGATCCATAACCTGACGGAGTCTGAAGCTCTCGCCAAAGATGCGGAGCAGCTTAAATATCTATTAAAACAGCAACATATTTAGAAGAACGGCTGCTTAAAAAGCAGCCGTTTTTCTTTCTCTTACGCCTTTGGTTTTACCATATCTTCCGGCTTAACCATTTCGTTAAATTGCTCCTCTGTCAGCAATTCAAGCTTCAAAGCCGCTTCTTTCAGCGTCAATCCCTCTTTATGGGCGAGCTTGGCGATTTTCGCCGCGTTTTCATATCCAATATGCGGGTTCAGCGCCGTAACAAGCATTAATGAATTTGACAGGTTTTCTTGGATGGTTTCTTTGTCAGGCTCAATACCGACAGCACATTTATCATGGAATGAATTCATGCCGTCACTCAGCAGCTGCACAGATTGCAGGAAGTTGTAAATGATAACAGGCTTAAACACGTTCAGTTCAAAGTTCCCCTGACTCGCCGCAAAGCCGATTGTCGCATCGTTCCCCATGATTTGCGCTGCGATCATTGTCAATGCTTCACTTTGTGTCGGGTTGACTTTACCAGGCATAATGGAGCTGCCCGGCTCATTTTCAGGAATGACGATCTCCCCGATGCCGCAACGAGGCCCGCTTGCAAGCCATCTGACATCGTTCGCGATTTTCATTAAGTCAGCCGCAAGCGCTTTTAATGCGCCATGCGCATAAGTGATTTCATCATGGCTTGTCAGCGCGTGGAATTTATTCGGCGAGCTGCTGAACGTTTGGCCGGTCAGTTTTGTGATCTCTTCTGAGACAAGCTCTCCAAACTCTGGATGAGCGTTGATCCCCGTTCCGACAGCCGTTCCACCGATTGCAAGCGCACGCATTTTATCTGTCGCTTCCAATATCATTTCCTTCGAACGGTCCAGCATGTAAACCCATCCGCTGATTTCCTGTCCAAGCGTCAGAGGCGTAGCATCCTGAAGGTGCGTGCGTCCGATTTTGACAATATCATTGTATGCTTTCGCTTTTTCATCCAATGTATTGCGAAGCTGGTCAAGCGCAGGCACTAGCTGCTCGTAAACAGCCAAAACAGCGGCAACATGCATCGCAGTCGGGAATGTGTCGTTTGAGCTTTGGCTGCGGTTCACATCATCATTTGGATGAATCGTTTGATCTGAGTTCTTTTCTTTTAATAAAGCAGTCGCGCGGTTGGCTACCACTTCGTTCATGTTCATATTGCTTTGTGTGCCGCTTCCGGTCTGCCATACGACAAGCGGGAAGTTGTCATCGTATTTGCCTTTGAGCACATCATCACAAACCGCTGCAATCGCTTCCGCTTTTTCTGCATCCAGATTGCCAAGGCGTTTATTAGCGAGAGCTGTGCTTCGTTTTAATATTGCAAACGCCTTCACAACACGCATCGGCATTTTTTCAGAACCGATCTTAAAGTTCTCCTTGCTTCGCTGTGTTTGGGCGCCCCAAAATTTATCAGCAGGAACTTTTACTTCTCCCATGGTGTCTCGTTCAATTCTGTATTCCATTTATGTATCCCTCCATAACGGTTGCTTCAATAGATCATAATTCGCCAGTGGTACAAAAAATCCTTTTTATTTTTCGATCTTGGCAGATTTTAATTTTAATTCAAGATATACGCGGGAATCCTTTGAATATTTGTACTTCGGATTCGTCCTGCCGTACTCCTTTGATGTATAAGAGACGTCATAATGCTTTTCAAATGATTTGATGAGCTGTTCTATTTCTTCTTGTTTTCCAGCAAGCCTTACCTGTGCCACTTTGTATCCTCCGCTTTCATAAAAAACTTACACCATAAAATACTCTAACACAGTATATCATTTTTTTAACAGGAAAAGATAACCTCTACTAAGGTTTTGGATAAGAGGTGACCTTGTTGGAACAAACAGAGTTTAAGGAATATATACACGATAATTTAGCATTGGTGCTTCCAAAATTAAAAGAAAACGATGATCTGGTGAAAAATAAAAAAATGCTCTCCAACGGTCTTGTTTTTTACTATCTCTATTTTAGTGAACTGAATGATCAGAAGAAGGTTGCAGAATCGATTAAAACCTTAATCAAAGATGAAGAGAGCCTCACGCTTGACCAAGTCAAAAAACGCCTTGACCAGCTTGACGCAAGACCCGTTGAAACAGCAGAAAAAACGGTCGAGGAGATTCTCAGCGGAAATTGTGCTGTATTTGTCAACGGTTTGGACAAAGCCTACATCCTGTCCACAGAAAAGAAAAAAACAAGAAGCCTGGCAGAGCCGACAACAGAAAAAGTGGTTCGCGGACCAAAAGTTGCGTTTGTAGAGGATATCGATACAAATATGGCTCTGATTAGACAACGGACCCCCCATCCAAAACTCATTACAAAAAAAATCATGATCGGCAAAAACAAGCTGAAGTCGGCGGCCATTATGTACATTGAGGGCAAAGCAAAAAAGTCCGTCATAAAAGAAGTAAAAGCGCGGCTTAAAAATGTTCAACTCGAGGATATCCAGGACAGCGGAACGCTTGAGGAGCTCATTGAAGATAATAAATATTCGCCGTTTCCGCAGATTCAAAATACGGAAAGACCCGATAAGGTATCGTCGGCCCTGTTTAACGGCCGTGTGGCGATTTTGGTCGACAGTTCACCATTTGTGCTGCTGGTGCCGGTTTCTCTCGGTGTCCTGATGCAGTCCCCGGATGACTACTATGAACGCTGGATTTCAGCATCTCTTATCCGGTCGCTGCGGTTTGCTTCTATCTTCATTACCTTGTTTTTGTCATCGATTTATATTGCACTCGTTTCCTTCCATCAGGGGCTGCTGCCGACCGCGCTCGCCGTCACGATTTCGGCAAACAGGGAAAACGTGCCGTTTCCGCCGATATTTGAAGCCCTGCTGATGGAAGTAACCATCGAGCTGCTCAGAGAAGCCGGGCTGCGTCTTCCAAACCCGCTCGGCCAGACAATCGGGCTCGTTGGTGGCGTTGTCATCGGACAGGCGGCTGTAGAGGCGAATCTCGTCAGTTCGATTATGGTCATCGTTGTCAGCGTCATTGCCCTTGCATCCTTTACCGTTCCTCAATACGGAATGGGTCTGTCTTTTCGGGTCCTGCGTTTTATTTCGATGTTTTCCGCTGCTATTCTTGGGCTGTACGGGATTATTTTGTTTATGCTTGTCATTTATACGCACTTAACGAGACAAACGAGCTTTGGATCTCCTTATTTTTCGCCAAATGGATTCTTCAGCCTGAAAAACAAGGAGGATTCCATTATCCGTCTCCCAATTAAAAACAAACCAAAAGAGGCGAATAATCCAAATGAGCCAAAAACAGACTCCACTAAAACTTAATACCTTTCAAGGTATATCTATTGTTGCAAATACGATGCTTGGGGCCGGTCTTTTAACATTGCCGCGAGCGCTGACCAGTAAGGCTAATACTCCTGACGGCTGGATCGTGCTGATATTAGAAGGTATCATTTTTATCTTTTTTATTTATTTAAACACGCTCATTCAGAAGAAACATCAATACCCCTCTCTGTTTGAGTATTTGCAGGAAGGGCTTGGTAAATGGATCGGTAGCATTCTCGGCCTTTTGGTCAGCTGCTATTTTATCGGAGTGGCCAGCTTTGAAACCAGGGCAATGGCTGAAATGGTAAAGTTTTTCCTGCTGGAGAGGACGCCGATTCAGATCATTATTTTAACGTTTATATGCTGTGGCATCTATTTAATTGTTGGGGGGTTAAGTGATGTATCGCGGCTGTTTCCCTTTTATTTAATGATAACGATTATTATTTTGCTTGTTGTATTTGGGATCAGTTTTAAAATTTTTGACATCAATAATTTGCGCCCTGTTTTAGGTGAGGGCCTTGGACCCGTTGCAAACTCCCTTACTGTCGTTTCCATCTCTTTTTTAGGAATGGAAGTGATGCTGTTTCTTCCTGAACATATGAAGAAAAAGAAATACACATTCAGATACGCGGCTGTCGGCTTTTCGATCCCGATTATTTTATATATCCTGACGTATATCATCGTTGTTGGGGCTTTGACCGCTCCTGAGGTAAAAACGCTGATCTGGCCGACGATTTCTCTCTTTCAGTCCTTTGAGCTCAAAGGAATATTCATTGAAAGGTTTGAATCGTTTTTACTGGTCGTCTGGATCATTCAATTTTTTACAACTTTTGTCATTTACGGGTATTTTGCCGCTAACGGGCTGAAGAAGACGTTTGGATTATCGACTAAAAAAAGCATGGTGATCATCGGTGCGGCTGTCTATTATTTTTCTTTATGGCCGGACGACTCTAATCAGGTCATGATGTACAGCGATTATCTCGGATACATTTTCGTCTGCCTGTTTCTGCTTCCCTTCATTCTCTTTTTCATTGTAGCTCTCAAAAGGAGGATTACAGCAAAATGAAAATCCGGATTTTATGTATGTTCATATGCACCCTATTACTGGCCGGATGCTGGGACAGCCGGAATATTGAGGAATTAAGCTTGGTGATCGGAGTAGGTCTAGACAAGCCTGATGATAAAAATTTAGAACTGACACAGCAGATTCTCGTCCCGAAAAAAATCAGCTCCAAGGAAGGCTCTTCATCTGACCCGACACAGCTTGCTATCACAAAGGGGGAAACTGTCCATCAAATGATGAGAACATCTGCATTAAAGCATAACCCTACGTTTTCACAGCATTTGCGTCTCATTCTGCTTTCCAAGAGCGTGATTGCGGATCATATTGGAATGGACGCGATCATTAACCAGTTTGTCAGAGACAACGGAACAAGGAGGAGTTCGTACGTCTTTGTCACCGATGGCAGAACTAAGGATATATTTAAAATGAATGATCAAGGCGAGCCCGCATCCAATGTAATTTATGATCTGACAGAGAATAATGCGGTAACGATCAGAATGATGGAACCTGTTACATTGGGGGAGATCTCAGAACACTTGACCTCTGACGATTCGTTCCTCATCCCTCATGTCGGTAAGGAAAACGGCAAACTCGCAATAAACGGTGCTGCTATCATCAAAAATAAATTATGGAACCGGAATTTAACACCGGTTGAGGTTCAAAATATCAACTTATTTACAGGCACTGTCGAGGGAGGGGTCATTGATATGAGGCATAATGGCAATCTTTTTTCTTATGAAGTGTACTCCAGCAATCGCAAGATCAAGACAGACTACAAGGACGGAACGTTCAAATTCACCGTCACACGCAATATTGAAGGCCGTTTATCAGAGGACTGGAATCCGAGTGAAGATTCATTTAAGGATTCATATATCAAAGATATTGAAAAGACAGTCGAAAAACGATTACACAAAACAGTAACAGCATTTATTACAGGCAAACTGCAGAAAGATATCAAAGCAGATGTCACCGGGCTGGGAAACGAGGTCAGAATTCATTATCCTCAAAAGTGGAAAAAGATTGCAAGAAAATGGGATGATGATTATTTCAGCAATGCGGAAATAGACTACCGGGTCAATGTGGTTGTCAGAGACTTCGGGACGAAAGGCGCAAACAAATAGCAGACGCCTATTTTACGAGGTGATTTCGGTGTGCGTACACCGCCGCCTGCGTCCGGTCACTGACATCCAGTTTTGATAAAATATTGGTGATATGGGTTTTGACTGTTTTAATGGTGATAAACAGTTCCTCGCCTATTTCTTTGTTTGTTTTTCCTTCTGCGATCAGGCAGAGAATTTCGAGCTCCCGTTTCGTAAGTGATTCATGCGGGAGCGCGTTTTCACCTGTGTGGCGCAGCCGGGATAATACTTTTCCCGCCACTTTTGATTCGAGCTTTGGCTCTCCCTTGCTTGCGGCGCGGATGGCATCGGCGATTTCCGCAGCTTTTGAGGTTTTCAATAGATAGCTGAGCGCACCAGCTTCAATGACCGGATACACTTTGTCATCATCAATGAAGCTTGTGAGCACTATAATTTTCGGATCTGGAAGCTCCCGGCAAATTTGCTTTGTGGCTTCAATGCCATCCATGCCCTCCATGACAAGATCCATTAAAATGACATCTGGCGACAGTTCCACAGCAAGCCGCACGCCTTCGCTGCCGTCAGACGCTTCGCCGATGACTTCAATATCGGGCTGTGCCTCCAAAAAAGCCGCGAGCCCCATTCTGACCATTTCATGATCATCAATCAATAATACTCGAATCACGTTCGTTCTCTCCTTTTTCTTCCGGGAAAATCGGAACCTTCACTTCGATCTGTGTGCCTTTTCCTTCTACTGAAATCACTTCGGCGACCCCGCCGATTTCGCTTGCACGTTCTTTCATAGAGTTCAAGCCGTATGAGGATGCTTTCACCTGATCATTTTTAAAGCCTTTTCCATTATCAATCACCTTTAGCCGGAGCTGATTGTTCTTTACGCCCAGAATCACGGATACTTTTGAGGCTTTTGAATGTCTAAATACATTCGAAAGGGCCTCCTGAACGATTCTGAACAAATGATCTTCCATCCCCTTAGATATCGGCGTGTCCTGAATATCCCACTCAATATCAAGCGGCTGTTTCTTCCGGAACTCGTCCAAAAGCTCCGTAAGCCCCTCTTTCAGTCCTTTTCCTTCAAGGGTAACAGGCCTTAAATGGAGCAGCAGCGCCCTCATTTCATTTTGGGCTTCACCTGCCATATGCTCGACCAGCTGGATCCGCTTGACCGTTTTATCATCAGCATCCTTGACATGTTCCAACACAGCTGATGTCATCATTGATATTGCAAAGAGCTGTTGGCTGACTGCATCATGAAGATCTCTTGCCAATCGCTGGCGTTCTTCTGAGATGACTGACTTCTTCATTTGCGCCTGCCATTCCGCACGTTCATTTGAAAGTTTTTGCAAGGAAGCGACTTGAAGCTCCACGCGCTTCGCCATTTCATTCAGCTGATCGGCGGCCAGGCCGATTTCATCATCTCCAAGCGGGGGTATTCGATAAGCGAAATTACCGTTTTCAAAGATTAAAATCGATTCGACTAATGTATCAACCCTTGTCTTCAGCCGGTTGCCGTACATATACCCTGAGGCAAAACCAACCGTCACACTGATCAGAAGCAATATCAGGATAAACGGAATTCCGAACCAGCTTGATGACAGCAAAACAAGCGGATCGAGCCGATAATAAAACATCATAAAGGAAATCAAACAGGCAAAAAGGAGCAGGCTGATTCCCGTTGTCATGCGGATGGCGCGCCACTGAAGGCTGGCAAGCAGTTTTTTTCTCATACGTACTTCACATCCACATCACCGATAAATAAGGAAACGGACACTTTGACACGGCGCTTTGACTCGCTGAAATCGGAGGACGCGGCATATACCTTCGTGCTTAATCCGCTTTTCTTCGAGCCAATCAGATTGATATCTCCGATAAAAACAGCCGAGCTGACAGCCACTTCAAGGTCTGATGGCACATAAATATCAACGTTTCCAATGACTCCGCTAATGACGATTGTACTTTCTCCCTCGGGAATCATCGCTTTAGACAAGTCGATTTTGATATCACCGATAAAACCAGAGACATTTAAATCATTCAGGTCAAACGGCTGCTTCATCATTTGCAGCTCTCCGATAAAAAAGCTGCGCATGTCAGGATGTTTCTCATCTTTTGGCGGCTCATGCCGTTCTTTTTTAGTGAGATCGATCCGTTTTTCATTCGATTCAAATATTGGCTTTCCTTTGACAAGCCTGTAGCCGGCGTAAATCAGAAATGCGGCAAACGCATAGCCGAATAAATTAAAGGTGATGCTGAAGAGGTTTTTCAAGAATAGAAATGCGGCAAAGATGTACATGACGGAACCGAGCCAATCACGGGAATATCTTTTCAAGAAATAGCCGGCAATCAGAAAAAAGAGCGGCCAAAACAGCAGATCGCCTATTCCGATAATTTGCAAAAACATGCTGATGCCGAATAAAGCAATGATAAATCCGAGAAGCTGTTTTTTTGTCATTCCTGGTGTCCGCCTCCTTTCTTCTGCCTGGTGCTACCGTATCGTTAGATCCCCGCTGTCCGTTTTGATATCGATTTGATACTGGCCGTTTCCTTGCAAGCCTGTGATTTGATGATGTTCTTTATGTGCTGTATCAGCAAATGAATACGGCGAACTAACCTCTCCGCTCGTTGATTTTGCGTTGACTGTAAAGCTGCCATTTTGGGGAAGGCTCAAATCCGCATCACCGCTTGTCAGTGTGACAGATAAAGGACCCGTTACCTTTTTCGATGCAGCATCTAGGTTTCCTGAAGTCATCCTTACATCAAGAGAGCCTGATACATCAGCCAGATTTGCGTCTCCTGAAGCTAAGTCAATGCCGGTTGTTTTGGAGATGGTGTTTGAAATGGTAACATCTCCGGATGACCCCTTTACTTTCAGATCTTTAAGGCGGACGTCCGTCACTCTCATATTTCCGCTCGCAGATACTGCGTTCAGCCCGGAAAGCACAAGATGATGATTCCCGTCCACTGACACGTCACCACTTGAGGTTCGCACCGTCAGATGCCCTTTATACTCATATGGAATCCGGACAATAAGGGAAGAGCGATTAAACCCATTCAAAAATTGAAATTCTTTTTCCTTTGTGGTCAGCTCCAGTTTTCTTCTGTTTTCAGTAACAAATAACTTTCCTGAGTCTCCTGAAATGCCTGCCGATATGTCATTTCGCTCTTCTGCTATGATCTGGACATCCTTGTTATCTGACTCAATGACTACGCTGTCGATGTCTCGCGGCGATGCGCTGGCTGAATCGGCTTCTGTGCCGTTTACGAAACCCAAGCCTGCAGCAAACACGTCTTTTACGACGACGGCGAAAAATATAAGAATACCGGCAGTGATCAACAGTTTGCCCAGCATTTTTTTCATTCGATTTCATCCTTCTCATTCATTCTATTATAAAGGAAAAGCCTGTGAATTGATACGTGCGGAAGGGAAGGACTTGACCGCAAATCCTTCCCCGTTCCGCTTATTCATTTGCTGCATGTGATGTCTGATCTGTTTTTTGCAGTGAGAGCGCCCGCATTTTTTCAATCTCCGCTTCCACATCGTCTGCAAATTCTTTGCGCGTGAGTTCTGTGCCGGCTTCCGCTGACTTTGAATAATTCGCGCGGATTTCCATTTCTTCAATACGGTTTTCAATACGCAAAAATTCACGATACGCGCTTTCGCTGTCAATTTTGTCAAATGTCGTATTCATATGCTCTTTTGCTTTCGCGGCATTTGCCCGGGCAATCAGCGCCTGCTTTTTATCCTTTACGTCCTGTAGCTTTGTTTCAAGTGCAGCCAGCTGTTCTTTCAGATCAGCCAGCTGACTGTTCGCTTGTTCATAGGACGCTTTATGTTCAGCTGCCTTCCCTTCTAAATACTTCATTTCAGTCAGCGCCTTTTTCGCCAGCTCTTCTTCGCCTGCGTCAAATGCGAGCTGTGCCTGATTTTGGCGTTTTCCAGCCATTTCAGCTGCTTCTTCATATTTTTTCTTAAATTGATAGGCAATCGTGTGCTGTTTCACAATTGTTTGTTTTGCTTTTGCAATGTCGCTTTCCATATCACGGACATATTGATTCAGCATTACCTTTGGGTTCTCCATTTTATCAAGACCTTCATGAACTGACGCAACAAACATGTCTCTCATTCTTTTTAATACCATACCTGATTCCTCCTAATATGCTGATATTATTTTTTCTTCAAAAATTCTTCCCATTCGTCATCAAAGTGAGATTGGTAGGCAGCCGAAGCCGGTTCAGGATCAAAAGATGACACACCGTTATCAGCTGATCCGTTTTTCATGAGCTTCCAGCCGTAATACACCATAGCGGCCGCCAGCGCAATTCCGACGACAAACGGAAGTGAACAGATGAGCATGATCGCTCCGATACCGCCCAAGATGATTCCTGTGATCGTTTTTCCTGCGGCAAATCTTTTCATTCCTGCGTATGTCATCAAGCTCCCTATGGCGAGCGGGATGATAAAGCCGAAGCTTCCTCCTCCAAAAAAGACGGAGATCCCAAATACAATTAATAAGAATCCGCCTATTGTTTTCTTGTTTATCTTCATGCAGATCCTCCTTTCGTTTTCCTTGTCTTCATCTTAAACAAATTGGCATTTGCGCAAAACGAATCAGAGATTGATTTTTATATAAGACCGGAGTCGTATCTTGTGCCGGACCTATGGACACAAAAAACACCATGCACGAGGCATGGCGTTTAAGATTGTTGACAAAATTCTAAAACGGTTTATAGTTTTAGGATTTTGTCATCCTTTCAGCGTGATTGAAAACCCTTAAAGTTTAGGAAAGGCGAGCATCGGAGCACAGCGAATGTTGGAATTCGTGAGCACCGAAGCGCAGGCTTGACAATGAATGCGAGGGTTTGTCTACACGCTGAAACACCATGCACGAGGCATGGCGTTTCAAAACCCTTTACAGATGAACACTTGCTTCCCTTTCTTTGATCAGGTCGGATCGTTCTGCTTTAGCCAGCTTTGTGAACAGCAAAATGCCAATACCCGCAATAATTTCGACAACCCCTCCGACAGCGATCACAGTTCCTGAGCCAAAAGCGTTTGCAGCATACCCGCAAATGACAGCTCCGGCAGGTATGGAAATATTAGAGATCATATGTATAACGGCATAGACCTGCGGCTGATCCTCACTATCCACAGAGGTCTGGATAATCGTGTACTCTGGAACATTAACAGCACTGACTGCGGCGCCAAAGGTAAACGCAGCGAGAAAGACGAGCGGCAAAAAGGTATTCATACCGGTAATAAAGAAAGCGAATCCTTCAATAATGCCGGCAGTTACGAATAACAGGCCGTATCTGTTTACTTTGACTTTCGCCAGCACAAATCCCAATAAAAATGCGCCTGCGGCGGTGGTGGCCTTTAAAAGCGAGTAAACGATCGGCTGGCCGTTTAAATCCTCCGCAACGTAAACTGCTGAGAGCGCTTCCCAAGGGGCTGCCGCGAAATTCATAAAGATACAATAAATGGCGAGTGGATATAAAATTTGATGTCTTCTCACGAGCGTAAAACCGCGTTTCAGTCTGCCGATATATGTGCCTCTCTGCGTAACAACAGCAGACTCTGATTGGGATTCAACCGCAGTGTACTTAATAAAAAGGACGAGAAAACCAGAAACCAAATAGAGAACAAGTGCGATAAGCATTGTATAAGAAGGGCTGATAAATGTAAGAAAAGCGCCGCATAACGTGACAGCTCCGAGCCGGACAATTTGAGCGGAGGATTGCAGCACGGCGTTTGCTTTTTGAATGCCCTGTTCATTTACGATTTGGGGAATTAAAGCTATGGAGGCGGGATTGTAGGCAGCCCCTGTAGCAGAATGGACAATCATAAGTGTCATGACAAACCACAGCGGAGAGAAGCCCGCAAAATGACAAAGAGGAATAATCAAGACAATCGCAGCCCTTGTCAGATCTGAAAAGTACATCCAAAATTTCAGCGTATTTTGTTTCATGAAAGGACCCGTCACAGGCGCCAGCACAGCTTCCGGCAAAAAAGTAACAGCAATCAATAAAGCAGTGCCGATCGCACCTTTGCCGTCATAAATTAAAAACCATAATATCGAATTAAATGCGAACATATCGCCGGATATCTTGACTATTCTTGAGAAAAAAAGATAATTGAAATTTCTCTTCCAGATGCTATCACTTTCAATTAAATTCACCATCTATCAGAGCCCCCCACTGCCTATTTTTTACATCTATTTGTTACAATATCTCATTTTCCCACTTTTCAGTCAATAATTCATAAGGTTCATTTTTTGTCGTAAAATGGGAGATTGACAGAATGAAAAACAAAAAAGCCGGCATGTAGAGAACACGCCGGCTTTCATTTTCTTTTTTTATGATTCGCTGCTGTTTTAGTCCCGAAACACAATAGCACTTCTTTCATATTCCACGTCGTCAATGCCGCTTCTCACATTCACAACCCGTGCGGCAGCAAAGAAATAATCGGAAAGACGATTGAGATAACGCAGCACTGTTTCATGAATCTCCTCCGATTTCATCAGTGCCACCACTCGGCGTTCCGCCCGCCTTGTTATGGTACGCGCCGCATGGAGAAGCGAAGCACCCTTCGAGCCACCTGGAAGAATAAATTTCTTTAGTTCCGGCGCTTCTGATGTATAGGCATCAATGCGCGTTTCTAAAAAGGAAACGGATTCTTCCGTTAGTTTATAGTCTTTTCTTTCTGTGACGATTGCCAGATCGCCTCCGCAGTCAAACAGCTCATGCTGGATGATCAGCAGCTCGGCTGTCAAATCTTCAAAGCCGGGCTGCCCGGAAAGCTCTGCCAAAGCTAGCCCGACAAAGCTATTCAGCTCGTCAATCGTGCCGTAACTTTCAACGCGGAGGCTGTCCTTGTCCGTTCTGCCTCCGACTAAGCCCGTTTGTCCCTTATCGCCTGTTTTGGTATATAGTTTCATACATGAGTCTCCTTTACAGACTTATTCAAACAGCTCTGCCGCCTCTTTTACACATTCAGCTGTCCCTTTCTGTATTAATTGATTCAGCCGCTGTTCTGTGTTTTGAGATTGCTGAGTTTGTGTCGCGGCGATGAGAATATCCCCCTCTGTCAGTCCGTCTCCGAGCACTTTCACCCGTTCGGCTTCGGCGGTCATTAGGGCTTTGACGAAGAATTGATCCGCCGCATAGCCGTTGATCAAAATCCAGATCGAAAAGCCGGTCATGACGCATATGAAAACGGATAACTCTCCATCTTTATACGTTCGATTCACAAAACGGTCAAGCCTTCCCGGAGAAGCCATCGCACAAGTTTCGGGCAGATGAAAACCGTTTTCTAATAGGCAGGCCGTAAGCCCCTCTACAGGATCTGCCTGAACTGGCAGCCGTTTATGGATCAGCGTCCTGCTCCATGAGAACCCTGCACCGATAGGCGCTGAGGACAATGTACGAAGCGGGATTTCCGTTTGCAGTAGAATGTCATCGCTCCCCGCCTGGAGCAATGTTTCAAATGGGATAGGCCGCTGCTTTACGCTGTCTTTTTCAGGCTGAATCACAACCATCGGTTTAGGTGAGCTGTGATGAACCAAAGCGGTGACATCTGTATCGTACACCGCCTTTATGTGATGTTCTGAGACAGCATATTCCGGTTTTTGCTTAGGCCCGGCTGTACCGTTTT
This sequence comes from Bacillus sp. LR_5, assembly GCF_042709275.1. Lineage (NCBI taxonomy): Bacteria > Bacillati > Bacillota > Bacilli > Caryophanales > Bacillaceae > Bacillus > Bacillus sp. LR_5. The sequence goes on from NZ_JAVAXX010000018.1 coordinate 41,395, forward strand.
TCATAAACAAGAGCTCATCACAGTACAGGCTCGCGGTGTTCATATCATGAAAAACGCTGACAGCTGCCAATCCGCTATCTCTTGTCAGGCGTTTGATGAGATCAAGCAGTTCTTTTTGATAAGCCAAATCGAGAAAATTTGTCGGCTCGTCCAGAAATAAAATACGCGGCTGCTGCGCCAAAGCTTGGGCCAAATATACCCGCTGCTGTTCTCCTCCGCTTAGATCGCGGATCGATTTTTCCGCAAAAGCGGCCACTCCAGTTTGCTTCATTGCTTCCTGTACAATGGCTTCATCCTTTTCAGTATGCTGCCTGAATAGCCCTGTTTGGAATGGATATCTGCCGAAGGCTACCGTTTCTTTGACGGTAAAGGTAAAGGCTTGATCCGTTTTTTGCGGCAGGACGGCCATAATTTGCGCCAGTTCCTTCGGTTTATAGTCAGCCAGCGGTTTGCCAGCCAGATCAACGCTGCCTTCCTTGGCCGGCAGCGTACCTGTCAGCAAGTGCAAAAGCGTGGTTTTTCCGCTCCCATTAGGGCCGAGAATGCCGAGAAATTCACCCTTCTCCACTGTTAAGCTGACATTGTTGATCAGCCTGCTATCCCCGTATCCTCCCGACAGCCCTTCTGCCTTTATCATAAGCTTCTCCCCCCGCGGTGCTGCCGAATTAAAATAAGAGCGAAAACAGGCGCCCCCGCCAAGGACGTAATGATCCCAATCGGCAGTTCAATCGGCTCAATGATCGTTCTGGAAAGCAGATCGGCTAAAACGAGAAAACCTGCTCCGAGCAAGGCGGACAGCGGCAGTAAATGCCGATGGTCAGTTCCCCACAAAAGCCTTGTGATATGCGGAATCACAAGGCCGACAAAGCCGATCGTGCCGGATACAGCCACAGCGCTTCCCGTCAAAAGAGAGCCGGCGATCAAAATCAGCATTTTTCTCTGCTGGACACTGACTCCGAGAAGCTTTGCTTTGTCTTCTCCATAGGTCATCACGTTCAGCTCTCTTCCGTTTATGATCAGTAAAATCGTTCCTAAAAGAAAAAACGGCAGAAACAGAATAACATAGCTCCATCCCCTCATTGAGACGCTGCCAAGCAGCCAGTGCACAATTGGCAACAGGTTGTCGCCTGTCAGGGCAATGATAAGAGAAATAAATGCGCCCAAAAATGAGTTGATGATGACACCGGTCAAAATGAGGGTGGAGACAGACATTGAAGCATGAACGAGGCGGCTGAAGGAAAGGACCGCCGCAATCGTGACAAGTGCCGCGGCTACACTCACAACCGGGAGTGTAAACCCTCCGACGACAGGAAGCTGCAAGCCAAAAAACAAGGTCAACACCGCTCCAACTGAAGCACCGGATGAAACGCCGAGTGTGTAGGGATCAGCAAGAGGATTTTTCAACAGTCCTTGAAAAGCGGCCCCTGCGATAGAAAGAGCCGCCCCCACAAGGGCGGCCAGCACAACTCTCGGCAGTCTAATATTCATCATAATATTTGTGTACATCGGGTCATCAGAGCCGATAGAGCCACCGAAGCCTTCATGCCAAAAGACACGAAAGATAGCGGGGATAGGAATTTGCAGGCTGCCGCAAGATATTCCTAAGATGATGCTCGCAACTAAAAATGAGAAACCGATGATATATGCGGCATAACGATTATTCCTTAAACGTATCCGGGTAGATGCTTTCCGCAAGTTCTTCGACCCCTTCGATCAGACGGGGGCCGGAACGTGTCACGAGATCAGGATTTACATCATACACACGATGATGTTTCACAGCATTGATTTCGCTCCAGCCATCGCGTTTTTCCACTGCTTTCGCTTTTACTCCGTCTGTTGTAATGATAGCATCAGGATTGAGTTTTACGATCGCCTCGTCTGTCATTTGCACCCAGCCTGTTTGGGCCGCTGCTGCGTTTTTAGCATGGATGACATTCAGCATTTCATTCATAAACGTGTCTTTTCCGGTTGTGTAAATGTCAGGATCAGGAGAAACCTCGATAAATACGCTTTTCTCCTCTTTTTTTGAAATGTTTTTTGCTTTTTCTTTAATATCCTGCAAATCTGATTTCATGCGTTTTACGAGCTGATCGGCTTTTTTCTCTACCCCGGCAGCTTCTCCGATCATTTCGATTGATTTGTACACCTCGGAAAATGATTGTGCATCATTGACAGTCAGTACAGTAATGCCCGCGTCCTTCAGCTGTTTGATGGCATCCGCTGACGCTGACATGGAAGACTCATGGGCAAGAACGAGATCCGGCTTTAGAGAAATGACTTTCTCAACGTTTACATTCATGTCTCCGACCTTCTCAACCTTTTTGACTTCCTTTGGATATGTATCGTTCGTGGTGACACCGACCACTTTGTCACCGAGTCCGAGAGCGTATGTGATTTCTGTGTTGCTCGGCATTAATGAAACAATCTTTTTCGGCTCCTTTTTGATGGTCACATCTTGATTTGACGCATCATCAATGGTGACAGGGAACACTTCTGTCTTTTGTTTTGCCTTGGAATCCTTCTGATCCGCAGTATTGCCGCAGCCTGCCATCATAACGGCAGCCAGCAGAAGTGCAGTCCATATTCCGGCTAGTTTTTTCATAACCTTTCCTCCTAAGTGAACTAAAAAAAGCATCTCTACGATGGTAAAGATGCTGTAAACAACACAAAAAAGCCTATTGTTTACACATCATCTGTCCTCGCAGACTTCGTGCTGATCAAATAGGCAGGTATCCTGGCTTTTGACGCTATGGCCAATTACAGTGGCGGGACCGCACCGGCTTTTACCGGTTTCCCTATTAAGCCGGCTGTTGTTCACGGACCGGCACCTATTTGACATTCGTATCCTTTTTTCGGAGTAATTATACTATATGACTGACAGGCTTGTATATGCGCCCTGAATGACTTTTCCCCCGGTATATGTATGGAAGCAAAATCCTCGTAAACACTAATTTTGTTCTTGTATACTTAATACCATCATCTATAAAAAGGAATGATTCTTATGGATTTAAAGCTAAAAGACAAACTCGTCTTAATCACCGGCTCGACTTCCGGCATCGGGAAAGCCGCAGCAAAAAGCTTTCTGCAAGAGGGAGCGGCAGTGATTGTCAACGGGCGCAAACAGGAGACTGTCGATCGCACGATTGAAGAGCTTTCTGGATACGGAACGGTGCACGGCGTGGCAGCCGATTTGTCAAAAATAGATGAAGCAGCGGCTTTTATTGAAAAAGTAAATGAAATCGGTGATATCGATATCCTTGTCAACAACCTTGGCTTCTTCGAGGTAAAAGACTTTGCCGATGTGACAGATGAGGAGTGGACTCAATATTTTGAAGTGAACGTGATGAGCGCGGTTCGGACAAGCCGTCACTTCCTTCCAAAAATGCTTGCCAAAAACAGCGGCCGCATTTTAAATATCGCAAGTGAAGCAGGCATCAAACCGCTTCCAACAATGATTCCATACTCCATGACAAAAACGGCGCTGATCAGCCTTTCAAGAGGGATGGCTGAAATGACGAAAGGCACGAATGTGACAGTCAACTCAGTGCTTCCGGGACCTACTTGGACAGAGGGCGTGGCATCCTATATGGAAGGTGCCGCAAAAGCAGCCGGCCAGGATACAGATACATTCATCAAAGACTATTTTAAAGTTAATGAGCCGACTTCTCTTATTCAGCGATACGCGACAGCAGAAGAAGTCGCCAACACGATCGTATTCCTCGCATCTGACGCCGCATCCGCCATCAACGGCACGGCACAGCGTGTGGAAGGCGGCATTATCCGTTCTCTGTAATATACAAAAAACGCATCCGTGTTTCGGATGCGTTTTTTTATACATCTCCAGCGAATGGAACCGGCTGATAGCCGCCTGTTTCCAATTTTGCTGAAAACAATCCTCCCGCGTGAGGCTGCTCGTATCTTTCTGTTTCTGTCATTTGTTCCGTTGCCGTTGTGATGTAGAGGGTTTTTAAGTCTCTGCCTCCGAACGCGCAGCACGTGACATATTTAGCCGGCACGCTGATTGAATCGATTTCTTTTTTCTGAAACGGGTCAATGTGTACCACGCGGCTGCCGCCAAACAGCGCCACCCACAGCATGCCATTTTGGTCGATTGTCATGCCGTCCGGCAATCCTTCTGATTGATCAAAACGATAGACGGGTTCTGGATTTGAGACATCTCCGCTTTCAGGATCATACCTGTAGCGCACAATTTCCTGTGTCGGCGTGTCGATGTAATACATCAAATTCCGCTCGCGATCCCAATCCAAACCGTTCGAGGTGGAGACTTGATCTTTCATTTTGATAAGTCTGCCGTCTGGATCCAAACGGTATAACGAAGCCTGTTTTTGTTCGCCTTCCATGCTCGTCGTCCCCGCCCAAAGTCTTCCATACGGGTCACATTTCGCGTCATTAAAACGCAGGCTCTCATCCATATCCTTCGGCTGTTTGATCTTTTCCAAGCTGTCATCCTGAACATGATACAGGTAGAACCCGTCCTTCATCGTCATAATCAGCTCATCCTTTGTATATTTCGCAAGCGCGGTCACAAAGGACTTGAATTTGATCGACCGGTTGATTTTTTCTTCAGGATCGAAGATGTGGAGCTCGCTCCCTAAGATATCGACCCAATATAAGCGGCCGTTTTCTTCATCCCATAACGGGCCTTCACCAATCACTGCCCGAGTGTCTGCTTCCAATACTGCGTCCATGTGTTACACCTCTTTAGCTTCAGTCTATATATTGTTATTCCCGGCAAAAAGGTGTCCAAACCACATGTTTATTGTTTTTTGAAAAGGATGGTAATGACCGTTCCAATGTTCATTCTGCTGTTTACATGAATCGTCCCGTTATGCAGATGGACAAGCTCCTTGGCAATGGCGAGCCCGAGGCCCGTTCCGGCAGATGGATCTTTTGTGTTCGTCCCTCTGTAGTAACGGTTAAATAAATGGGTAATCGTTTCTTCATCCATTCCTTTCCCATTGTCCTTAACCTTCAACGAAATATGATTTTTTGTTTGTTCCAGAATGACCTGAATTTCTGTTCCTTTGTCGTTGTGCTTTACGGCATTCCCAAGCAGATTTTCTAATATGCGCCTGAACCATGCTTCATCAAGCGCAAATTCAATATGCTCTTCTTTGGATACAAAGGAGATATCATACCCTTCAGAAAACGGGTTTTTCTTGAAATCCTCAATGACATTTTTAAAAAACGGGATCAGGTTTGTGAGCTTTCTCTCAATTGGAAGAGCATCATTTTTCAGCCGATACGTTAAATTTAAGTCTTCAATCAGCTTGGACATGTATTCGGATTTTTCTCTGACAACCTGTCCCATTTCTTTCACTTCTTCCGGCGACCAATCATACTGCTTCGACTCAAGCATCATGCTGTAACCGTAAATACTGCTGAGCGGTGTTTTTAAGTCATGCGACAAACCGGCAATCCATTCTTCTCTTGTCGCCTGGATTTTTTCTCTGTTTCTTTTATCCCGTCTCAGCGTTTCAGTCAGCTGATCCATTGATTCAAATATCTCACCGAAGAAGCGGTACGGCTGTTTGATTTTGCCCTTTTTGTTTTTGCTGACAGGAAGGCCTTTCCGGTTTTTCGGTTCCTCAAGCTTCCCTTTTGATAGATTGACCAGCCATTTAATCGTGTGAAAAATCGGCAGCCCGAATCGGAACATATACCAAACGGTCATCCAAATGATATACAGGAACAGAACACCCATAATCAGGAACATCGCCTTTAGCACAACCTTCAGAAACGATTTGTTAAACTCCTGATCGGTTACATAGACAGGGTTCGGCACGGTAGCGACCATCCATCTGTCTTTATTGAGGATCTTAACGGAAATTTCCCGTTTATAGTTCCAAGGTTTAGAGCTGTATTTAAGCAGCTCCAGCTGGTTCATCGTTTTTCTTTCACTTTTTGTGCTGTTAATGCTGTCGAGAATGTTTCCATTGCTGTCTAATAGGTAAATGGCGCCTTTTTCCCGCTTAATATAGTCGATGGTACTGGACTGATAATGTGCTAGAGAATCTATCTTTTGTTCGCGCTTTTCAACGGAAGTCAACAGCTGTTCGCTCTTTGATTTCCAGCCGGACAATAGAAGATACGACTTATCTTCAATATTGATGGCCCAATAATTCAGCTTATAGTTATTAAGCTTTTTGGTTTTATAAATAGACAAGAGCTCTTTCTTGGTATAGGTGCCGGGCACGTCTTTCGGCACGCTGTAGGAATAATCGGTTTTCCCATCGGAATCAATGATTTGCATCCAGCCATGCTGTTTATCGACAGATTTCTTCAGAAAATTATCGACTTCCCATGTCCCGTTTTCGTTTACATCGAGATATGCCTCAAGTGTGTCGGTGGTTGCCTTTGTCAGCCCAGAATTCGATTCCGCATCGCTAAATCGAGCGTCTAAATAGAAAAATGAAGCGACAAGCATAACCGTAAGCAGCAGGATCACAATCAGCATCTGCCCAAAAAAGTGAAACAAAAACTTCCATCTTAATCTCATGACCGCTTGCCTTCAGGATTCGGGATAAAACGGTAGCCGAGACCGCGAACGGTTACGATATACTCCGGATTGCTCGGATCACGCTCAATTTTTTCCCGAAGCTTGCGAATATGAACCATAACGGTGTTGTTGTCGCCGTAAGAAGGATAGCCCCAAACTTTTTCATAAATTTGATCTTTGGAAAGCACCACATTGGGGTGTTCACAAAAATACTGCAAAAGCTGCAAAAGCTGGGCTGAACAAGCGACGGCTTCTCCGCCTACAATCAGCTCGGCATTTTGCGGAGAAAATGTAAAATAATCATATGTATAGGTTTGATTTGAATTCGTTTCTTTCGATTGATATGTCCGCTTGAGGTGCGCCCTGATCCGCGCCGCTAATTCCAGTGGATTAAATGGTTTTGTGATATAGTCATCAGCCCCAACCGCAAAGCCGGACAATTTATCCGCGTCGGATGATCTTGCCGTCAGGAAAAAAATCGGAGCGTCTGAATACTCTCTGATCAGCGTGCAGGCTTCAAAACCGGACATTCCGCCCATCATGACATCGAGCACGATCAAATCAACCTTATTGGCCTTCACAACTGGAATCGCTTCTTCTGCGCTTGCCGCATCCAGTAAATTTCGATAACCTTCTTTTTCGAGAACGCGTTTGATCATGTCTACAATCGCTTTCTCATCGTCTACGATTAAAATTGACGCATTTTCCACTTTTATGTTCCTTTCTGTCACTGTTTTTTTCATCTTATCATTATATCGTTTATTTTTGGTACATTTTTGAATAGGAAGAGTCTTACCGGACAGAACAAATAGAAAACGGGAACGTGGCAGTTCCCGTTTTTCGTATTTTCAGATGATAAATGGTTATGAGTCCTCGTCTACCATATACAAAATAAACTCCCAAAACCCCGGAACGTCCTGGCACAAAAGCATATCTGCCTTTTCAAACATTTTGATCTTCAGCTCTTGCTCTAAATCTTCTCTTTCTTGATAGGATGTATTGCAGAGTTTTTTTCTGATCATCGGTGAAAAGCATTCAATCAGATGTTCTATGTCAAATTTATCGTCTTTTTGGTTCTTTGATTCAAACTGGCCGTTCACAGCTTACTTTCCCCCTTTTTTTGCGCCGCTAGCTGTTTTCTGATATTCTCAAGCCCTTTTTTATGAATGTTGGAGATGTTTTGCCGGGACTCTCCTAGAGAATCGGCAATCTCTTGCATCGTGGCACCATGAAGATAGACTTTCGTCAGCACGCTTTTTTGTTTGTCAGTCAGCTTCTGGATCGCTTGGTAGAGCTGATAATCCTGAACATGCTGGCTCAAATCATCCTGCATATCTAAAAATGCTTCAAACGCATCGCTTCCAGTTTCGGAAGGAAGTCGTTCTCCTGCTTCCGGATGATCGACCGTCAGCGGATACCGTTTTTGGTTTTTGCGAACCCGCTTATCAAAATCAATAGAAAAGATCCGAATCATTGAATTCATATACTTGACGATGCGGATTTCCTTATAAAATTGCTTAAATTGCTCGTCCAATGATTTTGCATCTTTTTCGTTCGGGCTTTCCATTACGTTTTTGAACAAACGGTAATGCTGAGGATTGCTCAAAAAATGCTTCACGATGGGATGCTTCATTATCTCCTTACATTTTGACCGTAAAAGACCTTGATAGTCCATCAAACCGCCTCCCTACTAAATTAAATGAAGGAAAGCAAAAAAAAGTAAACTACTACTTTCTGACTAGCGCTTGTCTTAAATACTCCAGCCGCAGTTTACGTTTTCTTGGATTTCCTTCACTTACATACATGACTGCAAAAAAAGAAGGGAGGTATTTTCCTATGGATCAGGTTTTTATAGAGGAAGTCGTGAAACAGATCGGCAATCTGGGGTTTCCTGCGTTAATTGCAATGTACCTGCTGACCCGATTTGAAAAAAAGTTTGATCAGCTTATCGAACTGATGACAGAGTTGAAAGATCAAAAAGCAAAAAATTAATTTTCAATCGAAGTTGACTTTTCACTGTTTTTTTTCACTTAACAAGGCAGAAGGGAAAACGAAAGGCCTTTCACCTTCTCTTTCTGCTATCACATTTAAATTCTAAGGAGGAAACATTTCATGAAAAAACAAAATGACATTCCACAGCCAATTAGAGGAGACGAAGGAGCAACAGTAAAAATCCCGCGCAATATTGAAAGAGACCGCCAAAATCCGGACATGCTTGTTCCGCCGGAGACTGATAATGGTACCGTAAGCAATATGAAGTTTTCGTTCTCTGATACTCATAACCGCTTAGAAAAAGGCGGATATGCCCGTGAAGTGACAGTACGGGAGCTGCCAATTTCAGAAAACCTTGCATCTGTAAATATGCGGCTGAAGCCAGGTGCCATTCGCGAGCTGCATTGGCATAAAGAAGCAGAGTGGGCTTATATGATTTACGGAAGTGCAAGAGTCACAATTGTGGATGAAAAAGGGCGCAGCTTTATTGATGATGTAGGCGAAGGAGACCTTTGGTACTTCCCGTCAGGCCTGCCGCACTCCATTCAAGCGCTGGATGAAGGAGCCGAGTTCCTGCTCGTGTTTGACGATGGCTCATTCTCTGAAAACAGCACGTTCCAGCTGACAGACTGGCTTGCCCACACGCCTAAAGAAGTCATTGCTGCGAACTTTGGCGTAACACAAGAAGATATTGCTAATTTGCCAGGGGAAGAGAAATATATTTTTGAAGAACCAGTCCCAGGATGTTTGAAAGATGACATTGTAGAAGGACCGAACGGCGAAGCGCCTTATCCGTTTACTTACCGCCTTCTTGAACAGAAGCCAATTGAATCAGAGGGAGGAAAAGTATACATTGCAGATTCAACAAACTTCAAAGTGTCTAAAACGATTGCATCTGCGCTCGTAACAGTGGAACCCGGCGCCATGAGAGAGCTGCATTGGCATCCGAATACTCACGAATGGCAATACTACATCTCCGGCAAAGCAAGAATGACCGTTTTTGCTTCTGACGGCCATGCCAGAACATTTAACTACCAAGCCGGTGATGTCGGTTATGTTCCATTTGCAATGGGTCATTACGTTGAAAACATCGGGGACGAACCGCTTGTCTTTTTAGAAATCTTTAAAGACGATCATTATGCCGATGTATCTTTAAACCAATGGCTTGCAATGCTTCCTGAAACATTAGTTCAACAGCATCTTGATTTAGGAAAAGACTTTACTGATATTCTTTCAAAAGAAAAGCATCCGGTTGTGAAAAAGAAAAGCAGTAAATAAAAAACGACCAGCTTGCAGAGAGCAATCGTTCTCTGCAAGCCTTTATAAGGAGATGTACCAGTGAAATATCAAATTTCTTCCAAACGATTATTGCGGCTCTTTATAAAGTACTTGCTGGCCGCGACAGCAGTAGTGTTCACCTATTTTGCCGTCATGTTTATATTGTTTTCTTTAGCAGGAACGAGCTACCGTTCAGTAGCTCATGTCCTGCTTTTTGCCGTGTTATTTCTTGTCCTTGGACTATTCTTAGAACCATTTGAACGCCTGATGGTACATAGTTTTACTTTTTTCAAGACAGACAAACGCTTATTCATTCTCCTTGCTGGCATCGTACAGCTGCTGTTTTTGTGGATGACTGCTCATACAACAGACGAAATGATCAGCGACATCTGGCTGTCCACCACAGAAGAAATGATCGTCGCAGCCGTTTTTCTTATTTTAGATAAATGCAATTCGGCCATTCCCAGCTAAAAAAAGAACGCATTCCAAATGGATGCGTTCTTTTTATTCATAGCGAAGCGCGTCTACAGGCTGAAGCTTAGATGCCTTGATGGACGGAAGCAAGCCGAAAATAATGCCGACTGCCATTGAAAAGATGAGTGCTCCGACAACAGCCGGAACGGAGACGATAAAAGGCATCGGAAAAACGACCGTCAGCAGCTTAGCGATGCCGAAGCCCGCTAGCACACCGAGTATTCCGCCAATGCTTGTCAGCACGACAGCCTCAGTTAAAAACTGAAATAAAATCACACGCCGCTTAGCCCCGAGCGCTTTCTTAATCCCGATTTCCCTCGTGCGCTCCGTGACGGAAACGAGCATAATGTTCATGACGCCAATACCGCCTACCAAAAGTGAAATACTGGCGATTCCGCCAAGCAGCAATGCAAATGACTGATTAAAGGACTCCACTTCCTGCGCGATCTCCTGAAGATCCATCACACTGTACTCTGCTTTTTCCAACTCAGCTTCAGACAGTCCCTGATTTAAAAGATCCGCAGCCATTACACCGGCTTCTTGAATATGCTCAGAAGAATCAGCCTGCACGGCAATCTGCGTTGGCGCATCAAAGCCTTCAATGAGCGGCCACACTTTTTTCGGCACGTACAAAACCGGGTTCGCGTAGTCGCCTTCAAACATGCTTTCCTGCTGATCTTTTTCTTTAAAAACACCAGCAACCCTAAACGGCACACCATTCATCTCAATGTTTTGATGCAGAGCGTCTCCGTCTGGAAACAGTTCATCTCTGGCAGCTTCATTGATCATCACCACTTGGTGTGTGCTGTTTAGTTCGTTTTCCGTCAGCTTTCTCCCTTCGGTTATACGGATTGGGAACATATCAAAGTAATCACCGTCAACTCCGTACACTTGGGGGTACGAAACGTTTGTTAAATGAAAAACACTCGCGCCTTCAGACAAGTAATATAAGGATAATCCTTTGACCATAGGATCAGATTTGATCGCCTTTACTGTTTCCTCTGCTACAGGCGGCGCGGACGTATAGGAAACTTGGTAGCCTCCGCCCTCCTCTTCTCCGCCCGACGGCTGGTAGACAACATTGATCGCGTTATTTCCCATGCCGATCATGCTCTGCTTTAATTGTTCGCTTTGGCCTTTTAGCATCGAAACAATTGCAATGATTGCCGCTATGCCGATAATGACCCCAAGCATTGTCAGTATGGATCTTAATTTATGAGAGAAAATGGATTGAAAGGAGATTCGAATATGTTCAAGCATGGCTGATATCCCCTCTCTCATCTAATACCAATTCTCCATCCCTGATAAAAACCGTTCTGTCAGCTTTTCTGGCGACGTCCGGGTCATGGGTAATCATAATAATTGTCTTGCCTTCCTGATGCAATTCAGAAAACAGCGACAAAATTTGTTCGCTTGATTTGGTATCAAGCGCCCCGGTCGGTTCATCAGCTAAAATAAACCTCGGCTGATTGACAAGGGCCCTCGCTATCGCCACCCGCTGCTTTTGCCCGCCGGACAGCTTCGGAGGCTTGTAGGCGACTCTGTCTTTTAAACCGACCTTTTCCAGCGCTTCATAGGCTCTTTGCCTTCTTTCTTTTTTCTTCACTTTATTATAGATCATGGGCAGTTCTACATTTTGCAACGCGGTGAGACGCGGCAGCAGATGAAAGGTTTGAAACACAAACCCGATTGATTCGTTGCGGATTTCGGCTAAGGCACCGTCTTTCCCTTTCAATATATCTATCTGGTCAAGCGTATAGGTTCCGGAGGTTGGCCTGTCCAAACAGCCTATGATATTCATTAACGTCGACTTTCCAGAACCGGAAGGCCCCATAATCGCCAGAAACTCACCAGCTTGGACAGTCAGATTGATATGTTTCAAGATTGGAACTTCTTCTTTTCCCAGCTTGTACGATTTCGAAATATTATTCAGTGTCAGCATTGACTGTAACCTGCTTTCCTTCCTTGACTGCGGGGTCAGGATAGATTACATAATCTTCCGGCGTCAGGCCGCTCTTGATTTCCACCATATCATTTTCATCAGTTTCCCCGATTTCAACAGGCTGTTTGACCGCTTTCTGCTTCTCATCAGCTTTCCACACGTACGGTTCGCCGTCATCCTGAATGACCATGTCAGACGGCAGCTTGATCTTATCCGCATCAGCCTCATCACTCATCACTTCGATGTTGACATGATAGCCGACTTCGAGACCTTTATGGCTATCTAATAAAATTGTGAAAGGATAGTTAGAGGATTGAGGATTCATTTCTTCTTCAGCAAAACTTTCTGATTCCTCACCCTCGCCTGCTCCTGCTGGAAGCTTGCCGATCGAGGTGACCTTTCCTTTCCACTCACCTTCACCGCCTGTTTTCAGTGTGACTCTGACTTTGCTGCCTTTTTTGATTGTGTCCATTAACAGCTCATTGATTTGGCTTTTGACTAGATATTTGCCCGTCGAAACAATCTGGATATACGGACCTGCTGCCTGGTCACCTGTTGCTCCGTCAGCGATATCCTGATTGACGCTTTGAACGATCCCATCATGCTTGCTTGTAATGACATTGGAACCTTTGTTTTTCGTCAGGGCAGCCAGCTCTTTTTGATGCTGCTTCAGCTCAAGCTGGCTTGTTTTTAATTCGAAATTGGCCTGATCAAGCTCATCTTGAAGCTGGGATTTCTCTTCCTTTCCGGCCGATTTCAGCTGCTTTTCCGTTTCCGTTATTGTTTTTTGTAAACGGCCGATTTGCAGGTTGGTCATTTCAATTTGCAAATTGGCTTGCTCAACTTCGTCAGAATGATCCTCACCCTCATACTCAAAAAGTTTATCGCCCTTTTTGACCTGATCGCCTTCTTTGACGTATGTTTTTTTAATGTTGCCTTTTTCTGAATCTATGTATACTTTCTGCTGTTTCTCAGGTTCAACCTTTCCAGAAAACGTTTGGCCTGATTCTGATTCTCCTCCCATGTATACCGCTACCGATTCAGCATAGGGCTCCGATGATACGGCAATTTGGTTCATGTGGGTAAAAAAGTAAAAAACGCCGGCACCGATCCCAGCT
>NZ_JAVAXX010000180.1:0-13559 GCF_042709275.1 Bacillus sp. LR_5
GCTGATCGAACATCATGACGCGCTCCGTATGGTCTACCGTGAGGAAGACGGAGAGATCATTCAAGCATACAAACCAATCGGCGAAAGCAAGGTCAGCTTCGAAATCGTGGATCTGTACGGCACTGATGAAGAGATGCTGAAAAGCCAGATCAAGATTCTCGCGGACAGGCTGCAAAGCAGTCTCGATCTGCAAAATGGACCGCTTCTGAAGGCGGAGCAATACCGTACGGAAGCTGGCGATCACCTGCTCATCGCTGTACACCATCTCGTGGTCGACGGCGTATCATGGCGGATTTTGCTTGAAGACTTTGCTTCAGGCTACGTGCAGGCTGAAAAGGAAGGGAGCGTTGTCTTCCCGCAAAAAACAAATTCCTTCAAGGATTGGGCGGAAGAACTGGCGGCATTCAGCCAATCAGCAGATCTTTTACAGCAGGCTGAATACTGGTCGCAAATTGACGCTGAACAGGTTTCTCCTGTGCCGAAGGACTACGAAACAGAGCAGCGGATCGTCAAGCATACAAAATCCGTCATTTGTGAATTAACGGAAGAGGACACCAAACATCTCTTAACGGATGTTCATCAGCCATATGGAACCGAGATCAATGATATTCTTCTCAGCGCGCTCGGTTTAACGATGAAAAAATGGACAGACGGTGCCAAAATCGGCATTAACCTGGAGGGACACGGACGGGAGGACATCATCCCGAATGTGAATATCTCCAGAACGGTCGGCTGGTTTACGGCACAATACCCTGTTGTGCTCGACATGTCTGAAGCAGATGCCTCAGCCGTGATCAAAACAGTCAAAGAAAACCTGCGCCGCATTCCGGACAAAGGTGTTGGCTACGGCATTCTCCGTTATGTCACAGAAACAGCGGAAACAAAGGGCTTCACGCCAGAGATCAGCTTCAACTATTTAGGCCAATTCGACAGTGAGGTAAAAACCGACTTCTTTGAGCCGTCCGCTTTCGATATGGGGCGCCAAGTAAGCGAGGAATCAGAAGCACTGTACGCTTTAAGCTTCAGCGGCATGGTCAGAAACAGCCGGTTTGTGCTTTCTTGCTCCTACAATGAGAAGGAGTTTGAAAGAGCTACAGTCGAGGAGCAAATGGACCGGTTTAAAGAAAATCTCCTGATGCTGATCCGCCATTGTACGGAAAAAGAAGAGAAGGAATTCACGCCAAGCGACTTCAGTGCTGAAGACCTTGGAATGGACGAGATGGGCGATATCTTTGACATGCTTGAGGAGAATTTAAAATAAACGCAAGGGAATTACAGAAGGCGGGAGCGAAGCATATGAGTCAATTTAGCAAGGATCAGGTTCAAGATATGTATTACCTATCGCCGATGCAGGAAGGGATGCTGTTTCATACCATCCTGAATCCCGGCCAGAGCTTTTACCTTGAACAAATCACGATGAAAGTAAAAGGCAGCTTAAATATCAAATGTCTTGAAGAAAGCATGAATGTGATCATGGACCGGTACGATGTATTTCGTACCGTGTTCATTCACGAAAAAGTAAAAAGACCTGTCCAAGTCGTATTGAAAAAACGGCAGTTTCATATAGAAGAAATCGATCTGACACACTTAACGGACAGCGAGCAAACAGCCAAAATCAATAAATACAAAGAACAGGATAAGATCAGGGGTTTTGATTTGACGCGGGATATTCCCATGCGGGCAGCCATTTTCAAAAAAGCTGAAGAAAGCTTTGAATGGGTGTGGAGCTACCACCACATTATTCTGGACGGCTGGTGCTTCGGCATCGTCGTGCAGGATCTGTTCAAGGTATACAATGCCCTGCGCGAACAAAAGCCGTACAGTTTGCCGCCTGTCAAACCGTATAAAGACTATATCAAGTGGCTTGAAAAGCAGGATAAACAAGCATCACTGCGTTACTGGCGAGAGTACTTAGAGGATTTTGAAGGACAGACGACGTTCGCGGAGCAAAGAAAGAAACAAACGGACGGCTACGAGCCGAAAGAGCTGCTCTTCTCACTGCCGGAGGCGGAAACAAAGGCCTTTACCGAGCTTGCAAAATCGCAGCATACCACTTTGAGTACAGCACTTCAGGCAGTCTGGAGCGTATTGATCAGCCGTTATCAGCAGTCTGATGATTTGACCTTCGGCATAGTCGTTTCTGGGCGTCCCGCGGAAATCAAAGGCGTTGAACATATGGTCGGGCTGTTTATCAACGTTGTCCCAAGACGTGTGAAACTGTCTGAGGATATCACATTTAACGGTTTGCTCAAGCAGCTGCAGGAGCAATCGCTTCAGTCTGAGCCGCATCAATATGTGCCGCTCTATGACATCCAAACACAGGCCGATCAGCCAAAACTGATTGACCATATCATTGTCTTTGAAAATTATCCGCTACAGGATGCAAAAAATGAAGAAAACAGTGAAAACGGCTTTGATATGGAGGATGTACATGTTTTTGAGAAGTCGAATTATGATCTTAACCTGATGGCTTCCCCGGGGGATGAGATGCTGATTAAGCTAGCCTATAACGAGAATGTGTTTGATGAGGCGTTTATCCTGCGCCTGAAATCTCAGCTTCTCACATCGATTCAGCAACTCATCGAAAAGCCGGATCAGCCTGTCAGCACGATCAATCTCGTTGACGACAAGGAGAGAGCGTTTCTGCTTACTGGCTTAAACCCGCCGGCTCAAACTCATGAGGCAAAGCCTCTGACGGAGTGGTTCAAGGAAGCGGTGAACGTCAATCCGGATGCACCGGCGCTTGCGTATTCCGGCCAGACGCTTTCCTATCGCGAATTAGATGAGGAAGCAAACCGCCTTGCACGCCGATTGCAAAAGCAAGGCGTGGGCAAAGGCTCCGTTGTAGCGTTGTACACGAAGCGTTCGCTTGAACTGGTGATCGGCATTCTCGGCGTATTAAAGGCAGGAGCGGCTTATCTGCCGGTTGATCCAAAGCTGCCTGAGGACCGAATTTCATATATGCTGACTGACAGTGCGGCAGCCTGTCTGCTGACACATCAGGAGATGAAAGAAAAAGCGGCTCAGCTGCCGTATACAGGAACAACGCTCTTCATCGATGATCAAACACGGTTTGCAGATCAGGAAAGCGACCCAGCAATCGCGATTGAACCCGATGATCCGGCATATATCATGTACACGTCCGGCACAACCGGAAAGCCGAAGGGCAATATCACCACTCATGCCAATATTCAAGGATTGGTCAAGCACGTAGACTACATGGCATTTTCTCAAAAAGATACGTTCTTATCTGTTTCGAATTATGCCTTTGACGCGTTTACCTTTGATTTCTACGCTTCAATATTAAATGCGGCAAGGCTCATTATCGCAGATGAACATACGCTGCTTGATACAGAACGGCTCACAGATTTGATCCAGCAGGAGAATGTCAATGTCATGTTTGCGACAACTGCTCTATTCAATCTTCTCATAGATGCGGGAGAGGATTGGATGAGAGGCCTTCGCTGCGTGTTATTTGGCGGAGAGCGTGCGTCTGTGCCTCACGTCAGAAAAGCGCTGCGAATCATGGGGCCGGGCAAGCTGATTAACTGCTACGGGCCGACTGAGGGAACGGTGTTTGCGACCGCTCACGTCGTGCATGATATACCGGATTCCATCTCCTCATTGCCGATCGGAAAGCCGATCAGCAATGCCAGTGTTTATATTCTCAACGAGCAAAACCAGCTCCAGCCATTCGGGGCGGTCGGTGAACTGTGCATCAGCGGAATGGGCGTATCTAAAGGGTATGTAAACCGTCATGACCTGACGAAACAAAAGTTTATCACGAACCCGTTCAAACCGGGAGAAACGCTTTACCGCACAGGGGACTTAGCACGCTGGCTGCCGGACGGAACGATTGAATATGCTGGCCGGATTGACGACCAGGTCAAAATACGCGGACACCGGATTGAGCTTGAAGAAATCGAAAAGCAGCTGCAGGAATATCCAGGTGTGAAAGATGCGGTCGTGGTGGCAGATCGCCATGAGTCTGGCGATGCATCAATCAACGCCTACCTCGTGAGCCGGACGCAGCTTTCAGCTGAAGGCGTAAAGGCGCACCTGAAAAAACAGCTTCCTGCTTACATGGTGCCTCAAACCTTTACTTTCTTGGACGAGCTTCCTTTAACGACAAACGGGAAGGTCAATAAACGTCTGCTGCCAAAACCGGATCAGGATCAGCTGGCGGAAGAATGGATCGGGCCACGAGATGAGACGGAAGAAACGATCGCACAAATCTGGTCTGAGGTTCTTGGCAGACAGCAGGTCGGCATTCATGATGATTTCTTTGTGCTCGGTGGGCACTCCTTGAAGGCAATGACCGCCGCTTCCCGCATCAAGAAAGAGCTCGGGATTGATCTCCCGGTAAAGGTTTTGTTTGAAGCGCCGACGATCGCCAGTATGTCAGCGTATTTGAAAAACGGGGGCTCAGATGGATTGCAGGATGTAACAATAATGAATCCCGATCAGGATCAGATCATTTTCGCATTCCCGCCGGTCTTGGGCTATGGCCTTATGTACCAAAATCTGTCCAGCCGCCTGCCGTCATACAGGCTGTACGCCTTTGATTTTATTGAGGAGGAAGACCGGCTTGACCGCTATGCGGATTTGATTCAGAAGCTTCAGCCGGAAGGGCCTTTGACACTGTTCGGGTATTCAGCGGGGGGCAGCCTGGCGTTTGAAGCTGCCAAAAGGCTTGAGGAACAAGGACGCATTGTTCAGCGGATCATCATGGTGGATTCCTATAAAAAACAAGGTGTCAGTGATCTGGACGGACGTACGGTTGAGAGTGATGTTGAAGCGTTGATGAATGTCAACCGGGACAATGAAGCGCTCAACAGCGAAGCCGTCAAACAAGGCCTCAAGCAAAAAACACACGCTTTCTACTCTTACTACGTCAACCTGATCAGCACAGGCCAGGTGAAAGCGGATATTGATCTGCTGACTTCTGGCGCTGATTTTGACATGCCGGAATGGCTTACATCGTGGGAAGATGCAACAACAGGTGCTTATCGTGTGAAAAGAGGCTTCGGAACACACGCTGAAATGCTGCAGGGCGAAACGCTAGATAGGAATGCAGGGATTTTGCTCGAATTTCTTAATACACAAACCATAACGGTTTCCTAAATGAAGTGTGAAAGGAGGAGACGGCCAATGAGCCAACTCTTCAAATCATTTGATGCGTCGGAACAAACGCAGCTCATCTGTTTTCCATTTGCCGGCGGCTACTCGGCATCGTTTCGCCCTCTCCATGCTTTTTTGCAAGGGGAATGTGAGATGCTTGCTGCCGAGCCGCCGGGACACGGAACGAATCAAACGTCAGCCATTGAGGATCTCGAAGAGCTGACCGATTTGTACAAACAAGAATTGAACCTTCGTCCTGATCGGCCGTTTGTGCTGTTTGGACACAGTATGGGCGGAATGATCACCTTCAGGCTGGCGCAAAAGCTGGAGCGGGAAGGCATATTTCCGCAGGCGGTTATCATTTCTGCGATACAGCCGCCGCATATTCAGCGGAAGAAAGTGTCCCATCTGCCTGATGATCAGTTTCTCGATCATATTATCAAATTAGGCGGGATGCCCGCGGAGCTCGTTGAAAATAAGGAAGTCATGTCCTTTTTCTTGCCTTCTTTCCGATCAGATTACCGGGCCCTCGAACAATTTGAGCTTCACGATCTGAGCCCGATCCAATCGCCTGTTCATGTCTTTAACGGGCTTGATGATGAAAAATGCATACGGGATGCGGAAGGCTGGAAGAAGTGGGCGAAAGACATCACATTCCATGAATTTGCCGGCGGGCACATGTTTCTGCTGTCACATACGGAAGAAGTGGCAGAACGGATTTTTGCGATATTGAATCAGCATCCGATCATTCAATCGTGATCAAAAGCGGACAGCGCTGGCTGTTCCGCTTTTTTGTATGGAATGTCAATTTTTACATGATATAATAGTCGCAATACTCAAATAAAGGCAGGTCGAAACATGCACGCGTCTCCCAAGATGAAATGGTTTGTATTGCTGTTTACGTTTGTTTTCGCCATCGGAATGAACTCATTCAGAAATTCCTTTCAATTTTTTATGCTGCCGATGGCGGATACCTTCCATGCCGATAGGTCGCTGATCTCGGTTTCAGTCAGCATTTTTATGATTACAACGGGAATCGTTCAGTTTTTTGTCGGTTTTTTTATTGACCGGTTCAGCGTCAGAAAAATTATGGCGCTCGGAGCTGTTTGTATCAGTGCAAGCTTTTTGGTGCTTCCGTATTCACCGAATGTTCATGTGTTTTCTGCCATTTACGGAGTGCTCGGCGGAATCGGCTATTCGTGTGCAGTCGGCGTGACGACCCAGTATTTCATCAGCCGCTGGTTTGACACACACAAAGGCCTGGCGCTCGCTATTTTGACCAATGCCAACTCAGCGGGCCTGCTGTTGCTCTCGCCCATTTGGGCCGCGGCTCCGTATCATGCCGGCTGGCAAAACACCTATACCCTATTGGGCATCGTCATGGCGGCAGTTCTGCTGCCGCTCCTTGCCTTCGGGATGAAACACCCGTCACATGTGCAAGCGCCGTCAGTGAAAAAATCTTATGACTGGCGGGGATTTTGGAACGTGGTAAAGCAGTCTCGTCTTATTCATATCCTGTACTTTGGCGTGTTTACATGCGGATTTACAATGGGAATCATTGATGCTCATCTCGTTCCGATGCTGAAGGATGCACATGTCTCTCATGTCAACGGAATGATGGCCGCGTTCGGGGCGTTTATTATCATTGGCGGATTACTGGCGGGCTGGCTGTCAGATCTCCTCGGCAGCAGAAGCATGATGTTATCCATCTTATTTTTCATTCGGCTGCTCAGCCTGATTTGCCTGCTCATTCCCATTCTCGGAATCCATCACAGCGAACTTTGGTACTTCAGTTTTATCCTGTTATTCGGGCTCAGTTACACAGGTGTGATCCCGCTGACCGCGGCGTCCATTTCAGAAAGTTATCATACAGGATTGATCGGCTCGCTGTTAGGCATCAATTTCTTTATTCATCAGATCGCCGGGGCTCTCAGCGTGTATGCTGGCGGGTTGTTTTTTGACATGACCCATGATTATCTGCTGATTGTTGTTGTGTGCATCGTGTTTGTAGGTGTATCGGCTGGAATAGAGCTGGTGCCGTTTTTAGATAAACAGAAGGCAAAAGAAACGCATCAATCAATATAAAAGGATCAGCACTGTTAGCGCTGATCCTTTTTGAATTTTACTTTTTTTGTTTCGGTATGATTAAGGATAATTCCTCGGAATCTGTTCATCTCCTCTTTGGAATGAAAAAAATGTTTTGGTATCGCAATATATTGGCTGCTGGATGTATTGATCCCGAAGATATTTTTATATTCGAAAACAGCCGTGATTTCATGCCAATTAAAAATAAGGTCATACTTTTTAGAACATATACGGATTCCTTCTTGATTGAGGGTATACGTTCTTTTGGATTTGATCCGTTCGTTCTTCTTGTATGCTCTGAAAAACTTTACATATAGAAGAAGGAGGAGCAGCAGTGTAAACAGAACAGACATCACGATAATGAAAATACTATTCATAAACAAGTTAAGCGCTTCGCTGCCATAAACAATACGGGGCCATCCGTTAATGAAATGAACTGCAGCAAAAATGGCGCAAAACAATATAAAGTAAAAGAATGAGATTTTTCTGAGTTGATAAAAAAAGATTTCTCTTACGTCTTTAAAAGTAATCTCTCCTGGAAGATTAATACTTTCACTAGCATATTGAGTCATACGGTAACCTTACACCTCAAACCATGTTTTTCCTAACAGTCTAGCATAATTTCTCATTTTTTTGCAGGGGCCCTATGGCGATTTGTCTTTTTCTGCAGATTGGTATTGCTCCCCAGCACGCCAATAATAATACAAACCGCTCCGGCAAGATGATACCAGGCCAGGCTTTCGTTTAGAATCACCACTCCTGCAATCATCGTCACGATGGTAGACACATGATTAAAAGCGCTCATTTTAAACGCCTCAATCCGCGATAGCGTATAGTTGGACAAAAACGAAGTGACGAGTGAAGACAGCACGCCCAAATATACAATCGCGAGAACAAAATCGGGCTCTCGGAATGGCTGAACATAAGTGCCGACAGTTCCAGCCGCTCCGTGGCGCACAAGGGCGATGGCGTTGAAGGCGACAAAGCCGATCGCTGACATGATGTAAGTGAGCTCGGTCAGCTTGAACCGCTGGGTCATTTTTCTGGCAGCGGTATTGTACATCGCGGAGGACAAAGCGGACAGCAGGATCAGCAGAGATCCTTTTAAGCTGGCTGATTTCACGTCAACGCCTTTCATCACAAAAATAAACATGACGCCGGCAACGGATAAAACCGTAAAACCCTTCTGCGTCCATGTCGAGCGTTCCTTTAAAACATAGGCGGCAAGGACCATCGTGAAAATCGGAATCGCTGCCTGAATAATCCCCGCTTCAGAGGAGGAGGAGTACACAAGGCCGAATGTCTGAAAGCTGAAAAACAATGCCGGATACAGCAGGGCGAGCGGCAAAATGGCAATGACGTCCTTTACACGGATTGATAGCTTTACCCAGCCGAATAAGACCGGTACAGTGGCCGCAGCAAACGCAATGGTGAACCGGTGTGCCAGAATATCAAACGGTTCAGCTGTTTGCAGTGCGATTTTTACGAATAGAAAGGATAAACCGATAATGAACGAATATAAGATAGCCGCCATATAAGCGGAGGCTTGCTGATTTTTAACCATAATGGGAGGTGCTCCTTTACCTGAATTGCAGCGCCGGTCGCTTTATTTTATTGTATGGCTGTGACCAGAACGGTACAATGAGAAAAACAATGAACTGTACCGGTACAAAACAGGGGGAGAAGCATGGAGAAATATATGAGTCTTTTAACGAGGATAGAGGAGATGATGCAAAGCAACGCCTATCAAGAAGGAGACAGGCTCCCGTCCATCCGTCAGCTGTCCGCCCGCTGCCAAGTCAGCAAAAGCACAGTGATCCGCGCGTTGCAGGAGCTGGAAAAGCGCCACCTCATCTACTCGGTTCCGAAAAGCGGCTATTATATTGTGAAAAAGACGGGAAAATCAAAAAGCGGGCAGCCGGGCCCCATCGACTTTGCCACATCTGCACCGGACCCCGATGTGTTTCCATATCTTGATTTTCAGCACTGCATCAACAAAGCGATTGATACATACAAAAATGATTTGTTTATTTATGGAACGCCAAAGGGGCTTCCATCACTCATTCGCGTACTCCGAAAGCTGCTGGCCAATCAGCAGGTATTTGCGGATGAACGGCATATTTTCATCACATCAGGTGTTCAGCAGGCGTTGTCCCTGCTTTGTGCAATGCCGTTTCCAAATGGGAAAGAGAAGATCGCCATTGAACAGCCGGGCTATCATTTGATGATTGAACAGCTTGAGACGCTTGGGATTCCTGCTATCGGAGTGAGAAGAACAGAAGAGGGGCTAGATATAGCCGAGGTCGAGCGGCTGTTTCAGACAGAATCGATCAAATTTTTTTATACGATGCCGCGCTTCCATAACCCGCTTGGCTGCTCTTTGTCAGAGCGAGATAAACAAGAGCTTGTGAGACTGGCAGAAATGTATGATGTCTATCTCGTTGAGGATGATTATCTCGGTGATTTGGAGGAAAATAAAAAGGCAGATCCGCTGTACGCATATGATCTGTCCTCGCATGTCATTTATTTGAAAAGCTTCTCGAAAATGATGTTCCCCGGCCTTCGCGTGGGGGCCGCTGTTTTGCCGGATGCGCTGGCTGACATGTTTCACACGTACAAAAAGCTGAACGACATCGACTGCTCGATGATTTCTCAAGCAGCGTTGGAGATTTATCTGAAAAGCGGCATGTACGGCAGGCATAAGGAGAAGATCCGCGCTTCCTATAAGGAACGGTCACTGAGGCTTCATCAAGCCATCCAAACACATAGGCAGCTGGGAAGCGGCCGCTTTACGTTCTCCAGCGGACAGGCACCCTGCATGCACACCCATCTGGTGCTTCCTCGGGATCTGCCAGCCTCAAGGGTGATTCAAAGGCTGAAAAAACAAGGGGTTCTCCTTGAGGCGATAGACCGTCATTATTTATCAGATTATCCGAAAGAAAATCTATTAAAAATCAGTATTTCCAATGTGAAAACGGAAGATATTGAGCATGGCGTCAAGCTGCTGATGAGCCACTTATAAAAGCGCTTCGTACGAGACCATTGTGATATCCTCGGGGAAATCGTGGTGCGCGGCGCACACAGCCATTTTGTAGGCGGGATCCACCTCATAGGTTTTGATATAGCATGGTGTATGGCTGTCCGGAAGCTCAATGGATACTTGCCCGTCCTGGTGCAGGCGCACTGAAAAGGAATCAAGCGGAAGCGATAAGCCTTTGCCTTCCTGTTTGATAAAGCTTTCTTTCATTGACCATAGATGATAAAAATAGTCTGTCTGCTCGTCCTTATTTTTTGCCAAAAGGTCGCTGTACTCTGTTTTTGAAAAGAAACGTTTGGCGATCTCAAGGCTGATCGGTTTCATTTTTTCAATATCGATGCCAATCGGCTGTGAATCAAACGCACAAACGACCCAGCGGCCAGAGTGAGAAATGTTGAAATGGGCGTTAGGAAGATCAGGGATGCAGGGCTTCCCGTATTCCTGCGCGCCGAAGCGGATGTCGGCTTTGTCCAGCTGATACTGTCCGCTGATGACTGAGCGAACGAGCACATCTCCCAGCAGGGTGCGGTGAGCATCTTCTTTATGATAAAATCTCCGGCATTTCTCCCGTTTTTCAGGCGATATGAAAGACATTAACCGTTCAGTCTCTTCCTGTGAAAGCGGGCGGTCCATATACATTCCGTAAATCTTCATTCTAGATCCTCCGTCTGCAAAAGATTGTCAAAACCATCCTATCATACTTCAACAAGACTCATATAGAGGAGAAAATAAAAAAACAAAGCCGAGGCGGCTTTGTTTTAGTGTATAGGCGGAGATGCTTTCACAGCGGCTGTCCGCCTTGCCACAGCATAATTCAGCAGCTGGATTGACTGGGGCAATGAAAAGCGCAAAATGAGTCCGGTGAGGATGGCGGTCAAAATAGTGCCAAAACCGATCGGGCCGCCCATGCCCCATGCCGCAAATAAAATTGTTATTTCCATGCCGTTCCGCACCCATTGCACATTCCAGCCGGTTTTTTCTGTAATCAGCATCATCAGTGAATCACGCGGCCCCGCGCCAAGGCCTGCTGATACATAAACACCGACGCCGTAGCCGATCAGGAGCACACCGAGAGAGAAGACGATGACGGAGCCCGTGTAGGTCGAGGGGGCAGGCAGAATGAAATTGAAAAAATCTATAAATATACCAATGAGCACCATATTCAGGATCGCCCCAATTTTTGGCCAAGCCCTCGTAAACAATGACGTTAATCCGACGATGAGCGCTCCAATAATGATGGACCACTGGCCGACGGTAAGCCCGAAGTGCTGAAACAGGCTGTAATGAAATGCATCCCACGGGCTAATGCCGAGTGCTTTTCCTTCTATCGTCAGGGATACACCAAAAGCCAAAATGATCAAACCGGCAAAATAAAATGTCCAGCGCAGAACAAGTTCTTGCTTCACGTGAGGTCCCTTCTTTCGTAAAAATCAGTCGATTGTCATTGTAGCACATCTGACAGAAGGGCGGAATAGGCGAAAGGGGCTCAACAAAAAAACAGGGCGCCTGTGGCAGCCCTGTTTTGGTTTAAATATTTATTGCCTTTTCTGCTACTTGAAATGAGTCTGACTCGTTAGCGTATGATCCTGCATTTAATAAACCAGCAAAAAGGAAACCAATCAAAGCGGTGCTGATAATAAGTTCTTTTATTATAGCGACTCCGTAACTTTTAGTATTTGAGTTTGGGCATTTATAGTCCTCTTTAAGAAATTCCTTCCTTCGGTAAAATTTCCTGTTTCAAAATGAAAGTCACCTATTTTTTCTGTTAATTCTGCATATTCAGACCATAGACGTTTCTTTTCCAAATATTTAAGGCTGCGCTCCACTTCTTTCTCATTATACTCTTCATAAATTGAATAAATGATTGTTAATTTTGCTTTATATTCTTCTTCATTACAATGCAAGGCTAGTTTTAATGCTTTTTCATAAAATAAATGTGCTTCATCCAGTTTAGAAGATTGATAAAGCACATTTGCCATCATATATAATGTCCTAATACTATTAGCTGTGTTCATGTGATCTTTCATTTCTAATGCTCTTCTGAAAAATACTCAGCATCTGTAAGATTTCCACCTCTTGTTGATACAAGTCCTAAGTTATGGTGGATTACCCCGGTAATCCTATTTGCTTGTTTTCCTTTCAAATGTTCAGCCTTGTGTAAAGCTTCTCGATAATAATGGATTGCCTCTACATATTCTTTTTGATCAAATTCATACTTTCCATGGAAAAATAATGAATAATATTTAAGAAGACCAGTAAGCCTTTTTTGGCGGTTTTCAATTTTCTCAAGCAGTTCTGAGATGCTTGGTCGCTCTTATTTTTTCTCTGGCGGTTCTAAGGAGTCTAACATCAATTGGTGACCGAAAACACATAAGAGAATAATAGAGAAGTAAATCTTGATCCTCTTCCATTGCCTTTATTTCTAGCTCAACCTCTGCCTTTAAAACTTCAGCATCAGGTACACTAAATTGACGAATCATCTTATACCATTCGTTAATTTTAACGCCTACGTGTGATGATGGTACTGCTGACCCCATATCATTTGCAATATGATGCTTGTCCGCAAAAAAACCGCAAACTTCTAGGAGTTATTACTAGATCTTATAAAAGAAAAAACCCAAAACGGCATTCGTTTTGGGTTTTTTTAAGATTTTACAGCGGGTTCAAAATCCGGTTCAAGAACCGCTGCGTCCGTTCTTCCTTTGGTGCGGAGAAAATTTGCTCCGGCGGTCCCTGTTCCACGATTACGCCGCCGTCGATGAAGATGACTTCATCCGCCACATCCTGGGCGAATTTGATTTCGTGAGTTACGACGACCATGGTCCAGCCTTCGTTGGCCAAATCCTTGATAACCTTCAGCACCTCTCCGACAAGCTCGGGGTCAAGCGCTGAGGTCGGTTCGTCAAACAGCATGAGCTCAGGCTGAATCGCCAATGCACGGGCGATGCCGACGCGCTGCTGCTGGCCGCCGGAGAGCTGGAACGGATATAAATCCATTTTGTCCTTCAATCCGACTTTTTCAAGAAGCTGAATCGCTTCTTTTCTGACTTCCTCTTTGTTCCGTTTTTGCACCTGAACAGGGCCCTCCATCACGTTTTCAAGGGCTGTGCGGTGCGGGAACAGGTGATACGCCTGGAATACCATTCCGGATTTCCGGCGCAGCTTTAGGATATCTGCCTGTTTCACTTTTTTGGAGAAATCGATGGAGAAATCATCAAATGCAAGCTCCCCGCGATTCGGAATCTCCAGCGCGTTCAGGCAGCGGAGCAGCGTCGTTTTCCCTGAACCTGAAGGCCCAAGTATGGCGATGACTTTC
>NZ_JAVAXX010000181.1:0-13550 GCF_042709275.1 Bacillus sp. LR_5
TTAAGTTTTAACCTTTAAGCTGTAATAGGGAGTTTTATATCGAAGCCGGAATGTCATGCCTCCATTGCAGAGGACGACAGGAACGTTTCTGCAAACACCCACTTTGAGGAGTGGTGGTTTAAAACTTTCTTACTTGCATACGGCAAGACGTAGCGAAAGCCATTTCCTTTTCGGAAATGGCTTTTTATTTTATCTAAAAAGGTTTGGTATAGTGAATATTCCATTTTTGTGTGAAAGAAATGAAGGCCGCTTTTTTATGATATGATGGGAGAAATTCAAGGAAAAGCGAGGTTTACACGTTATGTTACATAGAGCCCAATCCCTTCTGGCTCATTTTTTTGGTTATGAGAAGTTTCGGAGCGGCCAAGATGAAGCGATCCGCTTGGTGACGGAAGCGAGGCAAAATACGGCCTGCATTATGCCGACGGGAGGCGGCAAATCGATTTGCTATCAGATTCCGGCATTAATGTTTGAAGGGACGACGATCGTCATTTCACCGTTGATTTCCTTGATGAAGGATCAAGTTGATGCGTTAGAAGAAGCGGGGATTAACGCCGCCTACATTAACAGCACACAATCTAATCAGGAAATATATGAGAGGCTGAACGGACTCAAAGAAGGAGCTTATAAGCTTTTTTACATTACACCGGAGCGACTAACGTCCACAGAGTTTATACGGATTTTGCAGGGCATAGATGTTCCTTTGGTCGCAATAGACGAGGCGCACTGTATTTCTCAATGGGGCCATGATTTCAGGCCAAGCTACAGGAATATTGAAATCTTGTTCCGTGAATTACACGACAAGCCTGTTATCATGGCGTTAACAGCAACAGCCACACCCGAGGTTCATGATGATATTTGCAAACAGCTGCATATTCAAAAAGAAAACACGGTATATACCGGATTTTCCCGAGAGAATTTAACCTTTAAAGTAGTAAAAGGAGAAAATAAAGATCGGTTTATAGACGAATATGTGCAAAACAACAGGCATGAAGCAGGAATTGTCTATACCGCGACCAGAAAAGAAGCTGATCGGATATATGAGAGATTGAAACGAAATCAAGTCAGGGCAGGTCGGTATCACGGAGGTTTGGCTGATGATGTGAGAAAAGAGCAGCAGGAAAGATTTCTTAATGATGAGCTTCAAGTGATGGTGGCAACCTCTGCTTTTGGAATGGGTATTGATAAATCAAATATTAGATTTGTTCTGCATGCACAAATTCCGAAAGATATGGAAAGCTATTATCAAGAGGCAGGACGAGCTGGACGGGACGGTCTTGCCAGTGAATGTGTTCTCCTGTTTTCACCGCAGGATATTATGGTACAGCGCTTCTTAATTGAGCAATCAGAACATGAAGAGAAACAAAAGCAGGATTTAAAAAAGCTGAGACAAATGGTCGACTACTGTCATACCGAAGATTGTCTGCAGCGTTTTATCCTTATGTATTTCGGAGAAAAGGAGCCTGATGCGTGCGGACAGTGCGGAAACTGTACCGATACAAGAGCGGCCCATGACGTGACGCGGGAGGCGCAAATGGTCTTATCTTGTATCATTCGCATGAAAGAACGGTTTGGCAAGACGATGGTTGCCCAGGTGCTTGCCGGCTCCAAAAATAAAAAAGTTCTTGAAAACGGCTTTTCCGACCTTTCAACATACGGGATATTAAAACACCAATCCGTTGGCGAAATCAGTGATTTTATCGAATTTCTTATTTCTGACGACTTCATCAGGATGTCAGACGGAACGTTTCCGACTCTTTTTGTCAGCAGTAAAGGAAGGAATGTGCTGAAAGGAGAATTATCAGTAGCGAGAAAAGAAGCGTTAAAAGCGGCAGCGATTACTGAAAATGACGAGCTATTTGAACGATTGCGCATGGTTCGGAAAGAAATTGCGGCTGAGCAGGGTGTTCCGCCATTTGTTGTTTTCTCTGACCAAACGTTAAAAGAAATGTCAGGAAAACAGCCCGTAAATGATGATGAACTTTTGTCTATAAAAGGAGTCGGAGAACAAAAAAGAGCAAAATACGGCCGGCTTTTTTTACAAGAAATACAAGCTTATGCAAGGATGACAGACTAAAAAAACAGAAAAACAATCTTTTTTTCTATAAAAAACACATTTTATTTTCTCTGTTTCGCCTCAAAATAAAAAGACCTGCTAAGCCTATTATATCAAGGGTTCAGCAAGTCTTTCCATCAGAGAGAAATCCTTCATGTAAAGGAACTGTAATCTAAATCATATC
Source organism: Bacillus sp. LR_5 (assembly GCF_042709275.1). Taxonomy (NCBI): domain Bacteria; kingdom Bacillati; phylum Bacillota; class Bacilli; order Caryophanales; family Bacillaceae; genus Bacillus; species Bacillus sp. LR_5. The sequence continues at coordinate 2,241 of NZ_JAVAXX010000181.1, forward strand.
TTTTTGTTATTGATTTGACATTTACGTGTGTTACGATATCACCTGTTAGCCGCCAATAAAAAGCTAACAAGGGAGGATTTACTTATGAAGAAGACGATTATGTCCTTTGTGGCAGTTGCTGCACTTTCAACAACTGCATTCGGAGCTCACGCTTCTGCAAAAGAAATTACGGTGCAAAAGGGTGATACGCTCTGGGGAATCTCTCAGAAAAATGGAGTGAACCTAAAGGACTTAAAAGAATGGAACAAGTTAACTTCTGATAAAATCATTGCAGGAGAAAAACTGACCATTTCTTCAGAAGAAACAACCACGACTGGGCAATATACAATTAAAGCGGGAGATACGCTTTCTAAGATTGCTCAAAAATTCGGCACGACAGTCAACAACCTGAAAGTTTGGAATAACTTAAGCTCTGACATGATCTATGCTGGATCAACTCTTTCAGTAAAAGGTCAGGCAACAGCAGCAAACACAGCTACTGAGAATGCGCAAACAAACGCACCTCAAGCTGCGCCAAAACAAGAGGCTGTGCAAAAAGAGCAACCTAAACAAGAAGCTGTACAACAGCAACCTAAACAAGAAACAAAAGCTGAGGCAGAAACTTCTGTTAACACAGAAGAGAAGGCTGTTCAATCAAATACAAATAATCAAGAAGCTTCAAAAGAACTAACAGTTACTGCTACTGCTTACACTGCTAACGACGGCGGCATTTCCGGCGTTACAGCTACAGGCATTGACTTAAATAAGAACCCGAACGCGAAAGTTATTGCGGTTGATCCTAATGTAATTCCGCTAGGTTCTAAAGTCTATGTTGAAGGCTACGGGGAAGCAACAGCAGCAGACACTGGCGGCGCTATTAAAGGAAATAAAATCGACGTATTTGTACCAAGTAAAAGTGATGCTTCTAATTGGGGCGTCAAAACTGTAAGTGTTAAAGTCTTAAACTAATAATATAGATTGTGATAAAAGACATGAGCTTTTGGCTTGTGTCTTTTTTTGTTCTGCTTAGAGCTGTTTATATTATATGCTGATAAAAGAAAGTGGTCCCTTTTTTCTCTTTATGTGCGATTCAGGGGCTCTCGGGTTAAATGATTGATTCCACATTTCAGAGACATTCGGCATCATGACATTTATAGCTGGTTGTTACTATCTTTGATCAGCGAAACGAGCTGGTATTGTATCTTTTTTGGCAGATAATAAGCAGTTGGATGTAGCAGATGCCATTTACGGAATCGGATTGATTTCAGACGGTTTTTTATTGTGTTATTAGGCTCTTGCAGTAGGGCATGGCAGCTTCGGGAGCGAAGTGGCACAACTTTGTCATGCTGAAAATACAATATAATCAATATCAGAAATTCTGCTGATGTGCAATGGCCGACCATTTTAACAGGGATATCATTCAATCCAGTCTTTTATTGGGCTGTTAACCAAGCAATCGTTCAGCGGGCATAGGAGCGAGGATATGGATCAGTTTAATTCTTCTGGTTGCGGCGAGGTTCTCAAACGGGAATTTCAGGTTAACAAAAAGGATCCTGGCAGATGCCAAGATCCTTTTTTATTTAAACCAGCCTTTTTCCTTTGACCGGGTAATGGCTTCAATTCGATTTTTCACTTCAAGCTTTTCTAGAATCATTGAGATATAATTCCGCACCGTCCCGCTTTTGATGCTGAGTTCCTGAGCGATTTCTTTTGTGTTTTTACCGTCAGCCACAAGTTCGAGCACTTCTTTTTCTCTATCTGTAAGAGGATTAGCTTCGCTGTATAAGTCCTCCATCAGCTCAGGTGCATAGATGCGTTTTCCGTTCATGACGCTACGGATGGCGTTGGCCAGCTCTTCACTCGGACTGTCTTTTAACAAATAGCCTTTAACGCCAGCTTTAATAGCTCTCTGAAAGTAACCGGGTCTGGCGAAGGTGGTTAAGATGATAATTTTGCAGCCTGTATTTTTTAGCTCCTCAGCAGCTTCAAGTCCTGTTTTTCCGGGCATTTCAATGTCCATAATACATACATCAGGCTGGCGTTTTTTGACAAAATCAACAGCATCTTGGCCGGTTGTACCTTTGCCTACGACTTCCATATCGTCTTCGAGGTTTAGAAGTGATCCTAAAGCGCCCAGCAGCATTTGCTGATCTTCTGCAATAAATATACTAATCATATAAGCCATCCTTTATGTTTATTTTGAATTATTAGGAATTGCCATGGTAAGCTTGGTTCCGTTTTCGGTATCGATGTGAAGGCTTCCGTTTGCAAACTCAAGCCGTTCTCTCATCCCGAGTAAGCCATGTCCTTTTGAAAAGGAATTTTCTTCTCCTTTGAATGTTCCATCGTCAGACACTGTTATCACAACTTCCTTCCAGAGCTGCTGAATGTCAACTCGGCAAGTTTTAGCCTGGCTGTGTTTGACGACATTTGTGACAGCTTCCTTTAAGCACATGCTCAAAATGTTTTCATTCAGCAATGAGATATTTTCGGGCCATTTCTCTTCTTCATAGATAAACATAATGTCAGCTGCTTCGAGAATTTGTTTGATGTTGATCAATTCATCCTTGAGCCGGATGCCCTTCATAGAGGAAACGATTTTTCTTACTTCATTTAAAGAAGTTCGCGCAGTTTGCTGAACACTTTTCAGTTCACGAGCTGCTTGTTCGGGATCTTTGTATATCAATTTTCTTGCTAAGTCGCTTTTTAACCCGATAAGAGAAAGCTTTTGCCCAAGCGTATCATGGAGATCGCGGGCAATTCGCTGACGTTCTTCTAATTTTACCAGTTCTGCAATCCGTTCATTTGCATCCTCGAGCTTTTCTTCAAGCCGTTCGCGCTCCTTGCGGCTTCTTATACTAAAGGGCAATAAAATTGCGCTGATGAGGGTAATGACGACAAAAGGAATTTGTGTCAGAAAGAATTCCTTCTTTAATACGAGACTGAAATTGGCTGCGACGGCTGCGCTTATTAAATGGACATAATATAAAATATGAAAAGGGACGCGTTCCTTAATGTTTCCAATAAAATACGCGATAAAAAAAGCAAAATAAATATAACTGAACAGGGTAATGGAAGCGGTTGAAATGCCAATTAATAAAAATCCCCACAAATAAATGGTCCAGCCTTTTGAGACAAAAGCAAATCGATATACCGAAAAAAATAAAAGCGTCAAAATGATGCCGACAATAATAACAAATGTAGATGATGATTTCCATATAAAGTAGAAGGGGAGGATGAAAAATATCGTCCATATATAGGGCGTAATCCCGTTTAGTTTTTGAAATGTTAAATGCTTTTTAATCATGATCTTACCTCATTTTCAGCTTTTCATCTTACTTGTAACTTTATCATTGTGAAAGCCAGAATGCACCCTCCAACAATAAAAAGGAAGCCTTCTAGTATATTAGAAGACCTCCTTTATCATCAGGCATTCTTCCGCAGCTTCTGTTTTTCTGGTGAATCAGGCGGAAGGCTTACAGGTATATGTTTTATAGCCCGAAATGACACAAACTGTTTGTTATCTTCATCCCATAGACGGAACGCAAGTGATTGCAGGCTTGTTTTTAAGGTGATTGTCGGTACGTTTTTTAATGGTTCGTGATGTTCATGAGCAACTTCAAGCTTATAGTTAGGCACCTTTGGACTCAAATGATGAACGTGGTGGTAACCAATATTGCCTGTTAGCCATTGAAGCAGTTTCGGGAGTTTATAAAATGAACTGCCTTCAACAGCAGCCTGAACGTAGCTCCAGTTTTCATCCGCTTCAAAATAAGAATCTTCAAAGGTATGCTGCACATAAAACAGCCAAACACCGATTGAACCTGAAATCAGAAATATCGGGCCTTGCACCAGTAAAAACGATTGCCAGCCAAAGATCAGACAGCAAGCAGCAGCCAACGCGACAATTGCCAGATTCGTAAGGTATGTGTTTACACGTTCCTTGCGTCTTGCGCCTTTTTTGTTAAAACGGTTCGTGATCAGAAAAACATAAATCGGTCCGAGAATAAACATGATAAACGGGTTTCTATAAAGTCTGTATGCAAGCTTTGTTCGTCTGGATGCAGCTTTATATTCGTTTACTGTTAACATCCAGATGTCTCCTGTTCCGCGTTTATCCAGATTGCTGCTAGTCGCATGATGAATCGAATGGCTGTGCTGCCATTGAAGATACGGGAATAAAGTCAGGACACCTGTCAGAAAACCGAGAATGTGGTTATAGCGTTTTTGTTTGAAAAAAGATTGATGGCAGCAGTCATGGAAGATGATAAAAATTCTTGTCAGAAAACCTGCGGCAATCACCGTTAATGCTAACGTAAGAAGATAGGAGACATCGAGGCTGAGATAAGCAAGAAACCACAGGCCGAAGAATGGAATAAACGTGTTTAAAAGCTGAATCAGGCTGTTTTTTGTTTCAGGCTGAGCAAATGCAGCGACTTGCTTTGTCAGCTGTTTTTGCTTATGTGCAATGGTTTGTTCAGTCATAGTAAGTATCCTCTCATTGTGTGTCTCGGTTCAGTATACGCTAATGAGAGAAGTCTTTTGTAGTAGCACACATCATGCCTCCTATATGACATTTGTCATGTCTCGTGCGGCATGCATAACCGATTGCGCTAAAAAAGCTTGTAAAAAAATTTACAAGCTGATTAATGTTTATCAATCCATATTCGTGATGTACCCGAAATAGCTTCAATCCTGCATGTTCCTCCTATAGGGAACGTGGCAATTGGCGAGGTATGTCCGGCATTTATATTTGCGATGATCGGGATGCCGGATAATTCTTTTTTTGTTTCGATCATGGCTTTTACAAGATCCATTGATACGTTTGATGCTTTCTGAAATCTGCCGATCAAAATCGCCTTTACATGTGAAAAAGCGGGGAGGTGGATGAGTGATTGCAGATCGCGGTCAAACATATGGATGTCTGACATATAATCATCTTCAATCAATAAAATAGTATGTTCTGTTTCGGGAAAATACTCCGTTCCCTGCAGCAAATTAAGCGTGCATAAGTTTCCGCCAATTAAAGTACCTTCCGCATAACCTTCTTGGATTACAACAGGGCCGTTATTAGGATAAAAACGCCTGTTTTCTTGATCCAAAAACCAGCGGTCATCGCTCCACTCACTTGAAGGAAGAATTTCAAACGGGTCGTCCGAAGCGCAGCAAGAAAGAAAATACTCTTGTGTATAATCAAGCCCTTTTTTCATTGCAAATGTTGAGAAGTGGGGGCCTGAATACGTAACAAGACCCGTTTTTCGATAAATTGCGTTGCAAAGAGCGGTTATATCGGAATAGCCGCACAGAATTTTTGGATGCCGTTTGATTTTCTCGTAATCAAGATAACGCAGCAGCTGATTTGAATTAAACCCTCCGAGTGTCGTTAAAATCGCTTTGACGCCTGGATCAAAAAAGGCAGCGTGCAGATCATGGACTCTTGACTCGATAGAGGATGAATCAAATTCATTACATTCATTTGCGTGTTCAGCGATGGTTACCCGATAACCTAAGCGTTCTAACGCCGTTTTTGCTTGGATTTTTGCTTCATTTGATAATATAGACATGCTGGTCGCGGGAGACACGATCCGGATTTCGTCTCCCTTTTTCAGTTTTGAGGCGTACATAGAACCCTCCATCAATGGTTTTATACCATTACAGCATATCTTGGCTCTTTCTTCCAGACTTTTTTACAAATCAACCCACTTAATGCTGCCGGATTGGGTATCATGATCGATACATACTTTGAATTGATGTTTTTCATAAAAGTGAATCAGCCGGTCTACATGATTCCAATCCCGTTTGGCGATGTCTCCGGTGACTTTCGGTATATTATGGTCTCTTGCAATATCTTTTAAATATTTCATGCAAATGGAGCCAAACCCGTGATTCGGAGGGCCTTTTATATCCCCTATATGAATGGCATCGTCCTTGTAAGACGCTACAAGTGAAAAACAGCCTTTTCCTCGGTATGCCGTTTTACAATCAGTTAGCATAATTTTGCATGTTTGGCCATCATCAATCGAGGAAACAATCATCCACTCATCATGTTTCGATTGATCAATACCAAGCACTTTGGCATCTTTAGATAAATCCTTCATATTCTCCTGCATGCGATAAATTTGAAATTCTAAATCATTTAGTTCTTCTTCAAGCTCTTGACGATTTTTTTCTTTAATAGTAAACAAGATCAAACTCCTTTCAAAAAACAGCTTAGAAACACAGTTACCAATTGTATTAGAAGAGAGGCGTATTGTAAACAACAATTCCATTATTACTAGAAATTAGCGGAAAGTCAGGTTTGATCGTTTTTAAGAGAGGAAAAAGAAAACTAACCTGTGAAAAAGGAGGAATCGGAATGGCGATTGATTCATTGATTAACAAATTACAGTATGTCCAATTGGAATCGCCGGATAAAATTCTCTCTCTGTATCTCAATACAGACATGAGAGATCCAGAGCAGCAGGGGGGAGAATGGAAGATTGCCCTAAAGTCAGGATTCAGCCGATTAAAAGAGTATTTGGCAGCTAGTGATCCAGAGGAGGAAAAGTGTCTGGATGGAATCAGGGCTAAAATGAATCAATACTTGAATGCAATGGGAAAAGACATGCCCCGCAGTCTCGTGTTTTTTGTTTCCGACAGCGGCATATGGGAACCTATTAAGCTTCAAGTCCCTGTAGATACAAGATTTTACTGGGAAGAAACAGCTGTCCTGGATCAGCTGAAGGGTTTGCGCCAGGCATACCCAAGTACGGCGTTTATTTTAACTCAGCAGCATGAAGTGAAAATTATTGAAACCGTTTTAGGAAAAATTGAGGCGGTGGAGCGTTATGAGTATGATATGATCAATGAGTCTTGGAAGAATAGCCATTCCGCTGTAGACAAAGCGCCACCATTTGAAGAGAACCGGATGAGGGAACATGTAACAGAGAACCAATCGAGACTGTATAAGCGGCTGGCTGCCAGCCTTGATCAAAAAGCTGCCGTGAAAAGATGGGAACGAATGGTTATTGCCGGGGATAAAGAAACGGCCGATATCTTGGATCAGCATATGAATAAACCCATTCATTCGAAAATTCAAAAGAACCTGCTGAATGAAAATGAGCATAAGGTCATTGAACATTTGATAAAAGAGGCGTAAACCTAACAGGCCGGGGCTAATAGCCTCCGGCCTTTGAAGTGTGTCTAATTTCTGACGAAGCAATCGAAACCGTTGACATCTTCTTTGAATTTGCATACGATTTGGATAGCCAGTACAAATTAGGAGAGGTCACCAAATGAACCAAACAGAAAATAAACCGAAAAATTACACGGGGATTGTCCTTACGCTGACAGTTCTGATTAACGGTTTAATCGCAGTGCTGTTTTTTATGCCTAAATTAGATCAGTTCAGCCATGCGAATATTCACATTTTGCCAATGCTGAATGCGATATTCAATAGCTTTACGTTTATCTTCTTATTGGCCGCGCTGATTATGATTAAACAGAAAAATATCAAAGCTCACAAACGCTTTATTTTGGCTGCGTTCACAACAACATTACTATTTTTGATTTGCTATGTGACGTACCACTCGATTGCGGAAAACACGCTCTATGGCGGAGAAGGTATTATGCGCCCGATTTATTTCTTTATTTTAATTACACATATCTGCCTTTCTGCAATTATTGTGCCGCTTGCGCTGTTTACGCTGATCAGAGGCTTCAGCATGCAGGTGGAGCGCCATAAAAAAATTGCGAGATGGACAATGCCTCTATGGCTGTATGTAAGCCTTACAGGCGTTATTGTATATTTGATGATTTCACCGTATTATTAAAAGCCATACTCAGTATGGCTTTTTTTACGTGTAAACATGGCAAAAGCCCAAATTCATTTTTGGGCTTTTGTCAGTAAATTGATAGACTCTTATTCATGAGCCTTGGATTCCATGGTTTCAAGTGTTGCAACCTGCAAAGATTCTTCAACAGTTTTTGTTTTTTCTTTTACTTTTTCTGCATACGTATAATCACCGTAGCAATACGGATAGCGGAAATTTTTCGCATTTCCCCCGCAAGTATACAGATCAGGATTTTTTTTGACTTGCTGCTCGGAGTATTGTTTTGCCAATTCCTCAGTATGCGTTCCTCCATGTTCAGCTACAAAATCAATGTAACCTGCCCCCATGTTGTAGCTTTGAATAATGGTATCCAAATCCACGCCTTTTTCCTTACCGGTCTTGTACATGAGGGTAAATTGCTTGATGCCTTGTTTAACACTGAGTTGAGGGTCTGTTATCTCATTGCGTTTTAACCCCAGAGATTCAGAGGACTGCATGGGATCATTGCCTTTTCCTTTTGACTCCTGATACATCATGCCTAATATGAGTGATGTATAATTAGAGAGTCCTTGGCTTTCAAGCTCTTCTTCCACCAGGGGTTTGTAATCGGTTAAACGTTCCAAAACAATCGTTTTCGTATCGATCGGAAGTTTTTTGATTAAATCCCGGTTGAAAAAAAGCAGGACCAATAAAAAAGAGGCGATGACAAAGACAAAAATCATCATAAAACCCGCAGCAGCGAAACAGCCTTTTCTCTTTTTCTTCACTGTGTTTCACCCTCAATGTTTGGAGCAGTATGACCTTTTTTATTATGACATAAGACGGTATATCAGACCAAGTAAAAACCTGATTTGAAACATAAATTTAAACTATGAGATTGAAATGGAATACAAGCAGGCTGGTTTGCACTCAAGCGCATTTGTTATAAGATAAAACTATGAATAAAGAAAGGTGATACATATGACTGAATTTAGAGAAACGGAACAATCGGCTGCTGATCTGGACGAGGAGACGCTGTTTCTAGTCGCGCAAACATTCAAAGCGCTTTCTGATCCTACCCGAATCAGAATTCTCCATTTATTGTCCCAGGGTGAGCATGCAGTAAACGGAATTGCAGAAAAGCTGAATTTACTGCAATCCACTGTGTCCCACCAGCTTAGATTTTTGAAAAATCTTCGGCTTGTCAAATCGCGCAGAGAAGGAACATCGATTTATTACTCTCCGGAGGATGAACATGTTTTAGATGTTCTTCAGCAAATGATCCATCATACGCAGCATGATTGAAAAAGACATCCTTGCTTAACTCGCTGCTAGCGGGCAAGGATGTCTTTTTCTTTATTGTGTCCGTGCTGTTCGAGTTCGTTTCTGCTGAGCTTGATGACAAAAGAAGAAAAACCGATATAATAAACGGCTATCAGAAAAAAGACGCCTATTGTCAGAGGGTCCGTTCCGATTGACTGACTGTATGATCCAAGGCGGTTTAGATCAGGTGAGGTAAGATAAAGCTCCGTCACTCGATACAGAAATCTTGATAGAAATAAAGTTAAGAGAATCACCTCTACCCAAATATGAGTCCGAAAATAGATCTTTCCTCTGCGTTTTTCAAAGGAGATGTTTTTCTTAGCGAAAAAGACAAGGAGCCATCCGCCAAGAATGCCCAAAATGAGATATCCATATAAAAAAGGGTGAATGGCGCTGAAGATTGAAAGTCCAAAAGCAAACAGCGAGAAAAGAATGATACGGGTGAACAGCCAGCGGGGCTTCAGCGGCTGGTATCCGATGGACCTTTTAATTTTTTTATACAGAAAAAAGATGATGATCATGGCAGGATAAACGCTCTGAAGTGTAAGATGCATGATGTGAAATCCCCTCCGTTGAGAAGTGTATGCTTATCCGGTCAGAAATAGTAGCTGAAATAAATACTGAACACAAAAAAGAAGGGGAAACCCCTGTTTTCATAGCATATGCGAGGTGTATTCCGCCGCATAATAGATATGCCCAAGCTTTATCAAAATGTTATGATTGTTTTGTTGGAAAATACAAGAAGAAAAGGTGCGCAGAATGAAACTGGAACGTTTGTTAGCGATGGTTGTGTTATTGATCAGCAAAAAACAAGTGCAGGCTGCAGAGCTTGCTGAGCTGTTTGAAGTATCTGTCAGAACAATTTACCGTGATATTGAGACGATCAATAGGGCTGGTATTCCGATTGTGACCTCACAGGGTTCCGGGGGCGGAATTGGCATCATGGAAACATATCGGCTTGAAAGAGAGTGGCTGAAGGAGGAGGAATTGTTTGCAATTGCTTCCGCTTTGCAAAGCGTTTCATCTATGTATGAACCAATTTCTCACAGCACAGCCTATCAAAAAATCAAACACCTTATACCTGAGCAATCTGCACAAGCATTTAAGCACCAAACAGAAAAATGGTTTATTGACATGACGGCATGGGGCCATACCGAGGATCAAAAGGCGCTTCGTGAGAAAATCAGCGCCGCCATCGATCGGTTGTCAACGATTTCTTTTACATATACAAGCGCAAGCGGGGAAACTCTTCTTCGTGAAACTGAACCTTATACATTGGTTTGCAAGGCGGGGCACTGGTATTTATACGCTTATTGCTTGGTGAGAAATGATTTTCGCTTTTTTAAACTAAACCGGATGAAAGATCTGGCCATCTTACATCAGACCTTTATCAGAAAAGACATTCAGCTGGACACTTTGCCATGGGATAAGAATTGGTACCAGAAGGGCCGTTTAACTGAATTGGTTATTCTTGTTCAGCCGGCAGCACGTCAGCGTATAGGTGAATGGTTCGGATATGATGTCCTTCACTGTGAGGAAGATGAAATCTGCCGGGCAGTGATTTCACTTCCAGAAGATCAATGGCTGATCGGTTTTTTGCTCCAGTTCGGAAAGGATATTGAGGTTCTGCAGCCTCTTCATATACGGGATAAAGTAAAAGAAACCATTCATCACATGCAAAAAATATATGAAACCTGACACACTGCTGTCAGGTTTCTTTGTCTATAATCTTAAAAAAAGGAGGAGATCGTATGGGCTTTTCACATATAACACACTTAGACCGGAAACGATTTGCCGGACTGTCACAACGGACAAACAACGCACTGGAAATGACGGAAGAAAGGAGGATTCCGGCACTGTGGGATCAATTCTGGAAGCAGGATATGAGCGCTCTTTTATCACAGGCTGAAAAAGACAAGAGCATTATTGCCTTATATTCGAATTATGAACAAGAGACGAATGGGTTTTATACGTTTTCAGTCGGAACGTTTCAGGAATACGACGACATTCTTCCGAAACCATATGAAAACATTGATTTGCCGGCTTCCGCTTACGCCGTTTTCACTTCCAGAATCGGTCCTATTGAAGAGATTGTGCTTGAAACGTGGAAGGAAATTTGGACTTGGGATAAGCGGCATCTGCGCACGTTTACAGGTGATTTTGAGATGTATGATCAAAGTGCCGCAGTGCCACAGCGAGCACAAGTTAACATTTATGT
>NZ_JAVAXX010000182.1:0-13458 GCF_042709275.1 Bacillus sp. LR_5
GTAAGTGCATGAACTGATAGAGTTCATGAAAAAAGGTGGTACCGCGAAAGAGCTTTTCGTCCTTTTACAGGGATGAAGAGCTCTTTTTTTGTTCTCAGCCATTTTTAAACATGCTGGAGGGTTATGATGGAAACGAATGAACAAACAATGCCGACGAAATACGATCCGGCAGCGGTTGAAAAAGACCGATATGATTTTTGGCTAAAAGGTAAATTTTTTGAAGCAGGCAGTGACCAGACAAAAGAGCCATATTCTGTAGTCATTCCGCCGCCAAACGTAACAGGAAGACTTCACCTTGGCCACGCGTGGGACACAACGCTGCAAGATATTGTAACAAGAATGAAACGCATGCAGGGTTATGATGTACTGTGGCTTCCGGGTATGGACCACGCCGGCATTGCGACACAGGCTAAAGTGGAAGCGAAACTTCGTGAAGAGGGCAAATCCCGATATGATCTTGGCCGCGAGAAATTCCTCGAAGAAACGTGGAAGTGGAAGGAAGAGTATGCTGACTTTATTCGCAGCCAGTGGGCGAAATTAGGCCTTGGCCTTGATTATTCCCGTGAACGTTTTACGCTGGATGAAGGCTTAAGCAAAGCGGTTCGCGAAGTATTCGTTAAGCTTTATGAAAAGGGCCTGATCTACAGAGGCGAATATATTATTAACTGGGACCCTGCGACAAAAACAGCTCTATCCGACATTGAGGTCATTTACAAGGATGTTCAAGGTGCGTTCTATCATATGAGCTATCCGCTCGCTGACGGTTCAGGTTCAATTGAAATTGCAACGACACGTCCTGAAACGATGCTCGGTGATACAGCTGTTGCCGTTCATCCTGAAGATGAGCGCTATAAGCATCTTATCGGAAAAACGGTGATCCTGCCGATTGTAAATCGTGAAATTCCGATTGTCGGTGATGACTACGTTGATATGGAATTTGGTTCAGGTGCGGTGAAAATTACGCCTGCCCATGATCCGAACGACTTCGAGCTTGGCAACCGCCACAATTTAGAACGCATTCTTGTCATGAATGAAGACGGAACAATGAATGAAAATGCCCTGCATTACCAAGGTATGGATCGTTTTGAATGCCGCAAAAAGCTCGTAAAAGATTTACAGGAGGCGGGAGTCCTCTTCAAAATTGAGGATCATATGCATTCTGTCGGCCATAGTGAACGAAGCGGGGCTGTAGTTGAGCCTTATCTTTCTACCCAATGGTTTGTGCGCATGCAGCCGCTTGCTGATGAAGCGATTGAGTTGCAAAAGAAAGAAGAAAAAGTCAATTTTGTGCCTGACCGTTTCGAAAAAACGTATTTACACTGGATGGAAAACATCCGCGACTGGTGTATTTCCCGTCAGTTGTGGTGGGGCCACCGCATTCCTGCTTGGTATCATAAAGAAACAGGTGAGCTATATGTCGGGCTTGAAGCGCCTAAGGACAGCGAAAATTGGGAACAGGATACAGACGTACTGGATACATGGTTCAGCTCTGCGCTCTGGCCTTTCTCCACTATGGGCTGGCCTGATGTAACGGCTGAAGACTTTAAACGCTACTATCCGACAGACGTTCTCGTGACAGGGTACGACATCATTTTCTTCTGGGTGTCACGTATGATTTTCCAAGGCATTGAATTTACAGGCGAGCGCCCGTTCAAAGATGTTTTAATCCATGGCTTAATCCGTGATGAGCAAGGCCGGAAAATGAGTAAATCTCTTGGCAACGGTGTCGATCCGATGGATGTCATTGACAAGTACGGAGCCGATTCTCTGCGTTATTTCCTTGCGACTGGAAGCTCTCCTGGCCAAGATCTGCGCTTCAGCTATGAAAAAGTGGAATCGACTTGGAATTTTGCCAATAAAATTTGGAATGCCTCCCGTTTTGCATTAATGAACATGGACGGCATGACATACGATGAGCTTGATCTGTCAGGCGAAAAATCAGTAGCTGATAAGTGGATTTTAACGCGATTAAATGAAACGATTGAGCATGTGACTCAGCTTGCTGATCGATATGAATTTGGTGAAGTCGGACGCCATTTGTATAACTTTATTTGGGACGATTTCTGTGATTGGTATATTGAAATGGCGAAGCTTCCGCTTTACGGAGAAGACGAAGCGGCTAAGAAAACAACCCGTTCTATCCTTGCTTACGTACTGGATCAAACGATGCGCCTGCTCCATCCGTTTATGCCATTCTTAACGGAGGAAATTTGGCAGCACCTTCCTCATCAAGGGGAGTCGATTACAGTAAGTCAATGGCCTGTTGTCGTACCGGAGCATACTGATACTGAAGCGGCAGCTGACATGAAACTTCTTGTTGAGCTGATCCGTTCCGTGCGTAATATCCGCAGTGAAGTCAATACGCCAATGAGCAAGCAGGTTGAACTGTATATTAAAACAAGCACAGACGAAATTGCAGCCCGTCTCGAAGCGAACCGTTCATATGTTGAACGCTTTACGAATCCGAGCGTGCTAAAAATTGGCACGGATATCGAGGCTGTTGATAAAGCGATGACGGCCGTTGTCTCAGGAGCGGAGGTTATTCTTCCGCTTGAAGGCTTAATTAATATTGATGAAGAAATTGCCCGTCTGCAAAAAGAATTCGATAAGCTGACGAAAGAAGTCGAGCGCGTCCAAAAGAAACTTGGAAATGAAGGATTTATGAAAAAAGCGCCTGCGCACGTAATTGATGAAGAACGTGAAAAAGAAAAAGATTATGTGGCAAAGCGTGACGCTGTTCAAAAACGAATGGCTGAGCTGAAGGGCTAATGAAAAGCCGGGGCGGTTTCTAGAGAAACCGCCTTGTCTTATAAAAGAGGGGATTATCATTGTTTACTGCATATGAAGAAGCGCGCAGCTGGATTCACGGGCGGCTGAAATTCGGAGTGAAGCCCGGACTCGGCCGAATGGAGCAGCTGATGGCGCGGTTAGGGCATCCTGAAAAGAAAATCCGCGCGTTCCACGTCGCAGGAACAAACGGTAAAGGATCAACTGTGGCTTTTATCCGTTCTATGCTGCAAGAAGCCGGATATACGGTAGGAACGTTTACGTCACCTTATATCATTACGTTTAATGAACGGATCAGCGTAAACGGGACACCGATTTCAGATGAGGAATGGACAGCACTCGTCAATCAGATGAAACCGCACGTTGAAGCGCTTGATCAAACGGAATACGGACAGCCGACAGAATTTGAAATTATGACGGCGTGTGCATTTTTATATTTTGCAGAGTTTCATAAGGTCGACTTTGTTATTTTTGAAACAGGTCTGGGCGGGAGATTCGACTCTACGAATGTAGTTGAACCGCTTTTAACTGTAATCACAAGCATCGGACACGACCATATGAACATTTTGGGAAACACCATTGAAGAAATTGCTGGGGAAAAGGCCGGAATTATTAAAGAAGGTATTCCAATTGTTACAGCGGTTACTCAGCCGGAAGCCTTACAGGTTATTCGTCATGAGGCTGAACGACATGCTGCGCCGTTCCAGTCATTACATGATACATGTGTTATTTTCAATGAAGAGGCTCTGCCTGCCGGAGAGCAGTTTTCATTCAAAACGGCTGAGAAGTGTTATGAAGATATTCGGACATCTCTGATCGGCACACATCAAAGACAAAATGCGGCTTTGTCCATTTTGGCTGCTGAGTGGCTTAATAGAGAGACCATTGCCCGTATCAGTGATGAGGCGTTAAGAAGCGGACTTGTAAAGGCTGTTTGGCCGGGGCGGTTAGAGCTTGTTCAGGAACATCCGCCGGTATACTTAGACGGTGCGCATAACGAAGAAGGTGTTGAAAATCTGGCGGAAACGATGAAACAGCGTTTCCCTGATTCCCGCATTTCTGTGGTGTTTAGCGCATTAAAGGACAAACCGTATCAAAACATGATTAAGAGACTGGAAACCATAGCGCATGCGATTCATTTTGCTTCTTTTGATTTCCCGCGTGCTTCTCTTGCAAAAGATCTCTATGATGCAAGTGAAATCAGCAATAAAAGCTGGAGTGAAGATCCGGGCGATGTGCTCGAATTCATAGAAAGCAAAAAGGGCTCAAATGAAATTGTGCTGATTACCGGATCACTCTATTTTATTTCTGACATTCGCAAAAGGTTGAAGTAAAGGCGTCCAGCCCTGGCAGTATCGAAAATGAGATTCTGCCGGGGTTTTTATGTGTAAAATTGAATATTCCCGATTAGAGTTCAGCCCGCTCACTCTGCTACAATCCATACCAGTATCTTGTAAAGGTGTGTTGTCTATGCTTCCCATTCTTTTTCTCCTCGGGCTGATCCTTGGTTCATTTTATTATACGGCCGGGTGCCGTATCCCCTTGCATATATCCATTATCACGCCCCGTTCGGCATGCTCGTTTTGCCGGCGGACATTAACCGCGGCAGAATTAATTCCCATCCTGTCATTCCTTTTCCAAAAGGGCAAATGTAAAAGCTGCGGACGTAGAATTTCTTTTATGTATCCCGCGGCAGAGCTTGTGACAGCGTGTTTATTTGCCGCCGCAGGAATACGCTTTGGCTCATCTCCGGAACTATTGCCTGCTGTTGTATTTATCTCTCTTCTCATCATTGTTGTAGTGACAGATATTCATTTTATGCTGATTCCAAATCGAATATTGATTTTCTTTCTTCCCTTTTTGGCGGCAGCAAGATTGATTTCTCCGCTTGATTCCTGGTATGCCAGCCTGTTAGGTGCGGCCGCCGGATTTCTTTTCCTGTCCTTAATTGCCGCAATCACCCATGGAGGAATAGGGGGAGGAGATATTAAATTATTTGCGGTGATTGGCTTTATGCTTGGTGTGAAAATGCTGGCAGCTGCCTTTTTCTTTTCTGTTTTGATAGGTGCATTGTATGGAGCGGCAGCTGTCCTGACTGGAAGACTCGCCAAAAGGCAGCCGCTTCCCTTTGCCCCCGCAATTGCGGCAGGGAGCATTTTAGCCTATTTATACGGTGACTCTATTATTTCT
Organism: Bacillus sp. LR_5; assembly: GCF_042709275.1. Taxonomy (NCBI): domain Bacteria; kingdom Bacillati; phylum Bacillota; class Bacilli; order Caryophanales; family Bacillaceae; genus Bacillus; species Bacillus sp. LR_5. The sequence goes on from NZ_JAVAXX010000182.1 coordinate 4,978, forward strand.
TTTTATATGAAAATGGCATTGGGCTGACCGCTGAAAAATTTGACGAACGTTTTTTGGACAAGACGACAAAAGTCTTGTTCTTTTTTTTTTCGCCTGTGCTAAAGTGTGTAGCATGAAAAGCCGACAAGAACGGTCAAGCAAATGAAGGGAGGAAGCGGAATTGAAAAAAAGGAAGAATAAAAAAAACAGTAAAGCCGCAGAAAAAGCCCTCAAGGTGACGATTAATGGAAAAGAAGAGACGGTTTACGAACAAGAAACGCCTGAGACTGAGACGGATAAAAACATGACATTTTCAAATTGGGAGGAAAAGAGAAAGGCAGAACAGGAGGTCGCAGCTTCCCATGAACATCCCGATGAAGATGAATTTAACTGGGATTCAGAAGAGGACAAGGTGTTTAAAGAGGATCCAAAAGTCGTTCCGCCTTATCAAAAGAAAAAAACAAAGCTGTATGCAAAAGGAAAGGCCGGGGCGGCCAAACCGGTAAAAAGAGTGGCGGCGACGATTGCCTTTGCAGCTGTCATAGGCACCGGATTAGGCTTATTCGCGTTGAACATCTCGGGCAATAAAGAAGCGGCAGCACCAGCCTCTTTAGATGATTCCCTGGGCAGCCAAACGGCAAAAGCCGGAGATACTTCTGCTGATAAACAAAGCTCAGGCGCAGAAAAACAGGCGGCACAAACTGAAGGTACATATAAAACGTACGCTGTACAAGCCGGAAAATTCTCAAATGAAAAGGGTGCCGAAACGTTAACAGAACAACTGACTGAAAAAGGTTATTCCGCCGTGTCGCTGTCAAAGGATGACGGGTACACGTATGTCATCGCAGGCTTAGCCAGTGATAAGGACGTGTCACAGCAGTTAGGGCAGCTTTTAATCGACAGCGATTTTGAAGCTTGGGGAGGCAAGGAGCTTTCCTTATCAATAGAGTCAGATATGACAGATTCCTTCAAGGAAACAGCGGAGCTTGCAGCAAAGGCGATTCTCGGCGAAGACATTACAAAAGCGAGTGTAGAGAAAATAGAAAAGTCGCTTGGTGAAACAGAAGCATCAGAAGCAGGAGAGAAAAAAGCGATTTTGCAGGCATTAAAGGAATTAGAGGACCCAAATGCTGAAGCCGGGTGGAAGGCTCAGCAGCAGCTATTAGCCGTCATTAAATAAGAGAAAGTGCCTGAGCCTTCGTCCTTTAGTGACAGGCTTTTTTTATTTTGTCATGAAAAAGTTATTTTTCTGAAATTGTGACAAGCCTCGTGATTTGGTAGGATAAACGAGTATCTTTTTTTCTTAAGCAAACCCTGAAAGGATGACGAACATGACTAAGCCGCTAATACTTGCATCACAATCTCCGCGCAGGAAAGAACTCCTCGATCTTCTCCAGCTGCCCTACTCCATTATTGTCAGTGAAGTAGAGGAAAAATTAAATCGAAACTTTTCACCTGAAGAAAACGTCCAATGGTTGGCAAAACAAAAAGCTAAGGCTGTAGCTGATCTCCACCCGCATGCAATCGTTATCGGCGCTGATACAATGGTATGCCTGGACGGCGAATGCCTCGGCAAACCGAAAGATCAAGAAGAAGCTGCTTCTATGCTGCGGAGGCTTTCAGGCCGAAGTCATTCAGTAATTACCGCGGTCAGCATACAAGCCGAAAATCACAGCGAGACTTTTTATGATAAGACAGAAGTTACGTTTTGGCCCCTCAGTGAAGAAGAGATTTGGACTTATATAGAAACAAAAGAGCCGATGGATAAAGCAGGTGCATACGGCATCCAAGGAAGAGGCGCGCTTTTTGTAAAGAAAATAGACGGAGATTATTATTCAGTCATGGGCCTTCCTATATCAAAAACGATGAGAGTTCTTCGCCATTTTGATATAAAGGCATGACGGTTCTATAAACGGGAAGGGAAAGAAAAGGAGTGCTTGATCATACACGATCTGCCATTGAAACTCAAAGATTTCCCAACGAAAGAAAAGCCAAGAGAACGGCTCCTGAAAGTCGGAGCCGAGAACTTAGCGAATCATGAACTATTGGCTATATTATTGCGGACAGGCACTAAACACGAATCTGTTATGGATCTGTCAAACCGGTTGCTTCGCTCTTTTGACGGACTTCGATTGCTGAAAGAAGCATCGGTTGAAGAGCTGTCGAGCATCCGGGGAATCGGTATGGTAAAAGCGGTCCAAATCCTGGCCGCAGTAGAGCTTGGAAGCCGTATTCATAAATTAGCCAACGAAGAACATTTCGTCATTCGCTCCCCGGAAGACGGCGCAAATCTTGTCATGGAGGATATGCGCTTTTTAACCCAGGAGCATTTTGTCTGTTTATACTTAAATACAAAAAACCAAGTCATCCATAAACGCACTGTATTTATCGGAAGTCTGAATTCATCTATTGTCCATCCGCGAGAGGTGTTTAAAGAAGCGTTTAAACGATCTGCCGCTTCCTTTATCTGTGTTCATAATCATCCTTCTGGAGATCCGACGCCGAGCAGGGAAGATATTGAAGTGACAAGACGGCTGTTTGAATGCGGAAACCTGATTGGCATTGAGCTGCTTGACCATTTGGTGATCGGGGACAAAAAATTTGTGAGTTTAAAGGAAAAAGGATATTTGTAACACTTTTTTTTTCGTCGAATTAAGCTATAATAGAGTTTATGAGTTTTTCCCTTTAGGGTATTTTTGCTTTAAGAAAGGAAGATACATACATATGTTTGGAATTGGTGCAAGAGACCTTGGTATAGATCTTGGAACTGCGAATACGCTTGTTTTTGTAAAAGGAAAAGGAATTGTTGTGAGAGAGCCGTCAGTTGTCGCTTTGCAAACGGATACGAAGTCGATTGTTGCTGTCGGAAATGATGCGAAAAATATGATCGGACGGACACCGGGCAACGTGGTGGCACTTCGCCCGATGAAAGACGGCGTTATCGCTGATTATGAAACAACGGCGACGATGATGAAATATTACATCAATCAGGCCATTAAAAATAAAGGCATGTTTGCCAGAAAACCATATGTGATGGTTTGTGTCCCTTCAGGCATTACGGCTGTTGAGGAACGCGCTGTCATTGATGCGACAAGACAGGCAGGAGCGCGTGACGCGTATCCGATTGAAGAGCCGTTTGCCGCAGCAATCGGAGCCAATCTGCCAGTTTGGGAACCGACTGGAAGCATGGTTGTCGATATCGGAGGCGGTACGACAGAGGTTGCGATTATTTCCCTCGGAGGCATTGTAACGTCTCAATCGATCCGCGTAGCCGGTGATGAGATGGATGATGCGATTATCAACTACATCAGAAAAACGTACAACCTGATGATCGGTGACCGTACGGCTGAAGCGATTAAAATGGAGATCGGATCTGCAGAAGCTCCTGAAGATTCCGATAAAATGGAAATCCGCGGACGCGATTTACTGACAGGTCTGCCGAAAACAATCGAAATTACAGGAAAAGAAATTTCTAACGCATTGCGCGACACTGTATCTACAATTGTCGAAGCAGTGAAGAGCACACTTGAAAAAACACCGCCTGAGCTTGCAGCAGATATTATGGACAGAGGTATTGTGTTAACCGGCGGCGGAGCGCTTCTTCGCAATTTAGACAAAGTCATCAGTGAAGAAACGAAAATGCCGGTCCTTATCGCCGAAGACCCGCTTGATTGTGTAGCGATCGGAACAGGGAAAGCACTGGAGCACATCCATCTTTTCAAAGGGAAAACTAGATAATCGGGAGTTCAATAGAAGAGGTGTAACACGATGCCGAATAAACGGTTAATGCTATTACTTCTGTGTATTATCATATTGGTGGCTATGATTGGTTTTTCGCTGAAGGGCGGCCGCAATACCACCTGGCCTGAGAAAGTGATCGGCGATACGACGGGAGTATTTCAAAATATTTTTCATACGCCTGCCGAATTTTTTGCAGGGATATTTGAGAACATTAATGATTTAAAAAACACATACAAAGAAAACGAGCGTCTGAGAGAGAAGCTTGACGGACAGACACAATATGAAGCCAAGCTTCAAGAACTTGAAGAAGAAAACAAATCCTTGCGTGACGAGCTTGGCCATGTCAAATCGATTAAAGATTACAAGCCGATTTTAGCGACAGTCATTGCCAGAAGTCCTGATAATTGGGCGAAACAAGTCACCATTAATAAGGGGACTCAGCAAAACGTAGCGAAAGATATGGCTGTAACAAACGAAAAAGGCGCATTAATCGGCAAGATCAAAAGCTCCGGTCTTAACAATTTTACGTCTACTGTTCAGCTTTTAAGTGATACTGACCGCAATAACAGAGTCGCGACGAAAATTTCCGGAAAAAAAGGCAGCAAAGGCTACGGCCTGATCGAAGGATATGACAAAGAGAAAAAACGTCTTAAGATGACCATTATTGAGCGCAAGGATAAACAAGACGTGAAAAAAGGCGATCTTATTGAAACATCAGGCACAGGCGGTGTTTTCCCAGAAGGGCTGACAATCGGTGAAGTGACTGATATCGAGTCAGATTCCTACGGATTAACGAAAGTTGCTTATGTAAAACCTGCTGCTGACCTTACCGATTTAAATAATGTGATCGTTGTTAACCGTGATGTGCCGACTGTCGATACAGAGGAGGAAGGATCGTGAAACGTTTCCTTCTCCCTTTCGTTATGATGCTTGTTTTTTCTGCGGAAAGCATTTTTACCGATCTGGTGCATTTTCCGTTCGTTACTGATGATCAGGTGCTTGCCCCGCGTTTTCTGATGCTTGTACTGATATTTATGTCGGCTTTCATCAATCAAAAACACGCAATGATTTACGGATTTATTTTTGGCCTTCTATATGATATGAACTATACAAGTCTATTAGGCGTTTATATGTTTGGTTTTGCCGGGTTATGCTATTTAGCTTCAAAAGCGTTTAAAGTGCTTCATACAAACGCATTTGTGGTGATATTGATAGCAGTTCTCGCTGTCAGCGTGCTCGAATTTTACGTATTCGGCATTCAGTCGTTGATTCATAAAGACATCATGACGTTTAACGGGTTTGTGCTTGACCGGTTTATACCGACAATTTTATTAAATATTGTAGCCGCTCTTATTCTGGTTCTGCCATTTAGATTGTTTTTTATGAGTCTAAAGAAAGAATTGAGAGATGAGTAAAAAGGATTTTATCTTTTTTTGACGAAATGAGTATGTTGTTGAGGTGAATATTGTGAAGACCAAAAAGCAGCAATATGTAACAATAAAAGGAACAAAGAATGGATTAACATTGCATCTGGATGATGCGTGTTCTTTTGATGAGCTTCTCGATGGTCTTCAGAATATGCTGTCAATTGAACAATATACGGATGGAAAAGGCCAGAAAATCAGCGTCCATGTTAAGCTGGGAAATCGCTTTTTATATAAGGAGCAAGAGGAACAGCTGACCGAATTGATTGCGTCAAAGAAAGATTTGTTTGTTCATTCTATTGACAGTGAAGTCATTACTAAAAAAGAAGCACAGCGTATGAAAGAGGAAGCTGAAATTATTTCTGTTTCAAAAATTGTCCGTTCAGGCCAGGTGCTGCAGGTGAAAGGCGACTTGCTCCTGATCGGTGACGTGAATCCCGGCGGAACAGTCATGGCCGGAGGGAACATTTTTGTTCTGGGCTCACTGAAAGGAATCGCGCACGCCGGATTCAACGGAAATAATCAAGCGGTCATCGCCGCCTCTGAAATGCTGCCGACACAATTAAGAATCAATCACGTGTTAAATCGCTCCCCAGACCACATTCAAAAAGGGAACGAAATGGAATGTGCTTATTTAGATACAGACGGAAATATGGTCATTGAACGCCTTCAACATTTGGCTCATTTAAGACCTGATCTAACAAGGCTTGAGGGAGGAATGTGAATTGGGTGAGGCTATCGTAATAACTTCGGGAAAAGGCGGAGTAGGTAAAACGACAACATCTGCGAACCTCGGTACCGCCTTAGCCATTTTAGGGAAGCGAGTATGTTTAGTAGATACTGATATAGGACTGCGCAACCTTGATGTTGTAATGGGTCTTGAAAATAGAATTATTTACGATCTTGTAGACGTTGTAGAGGGAAGGTGCAAAATGCATCAGGCGCTCGTAAAAGACAAACGTTTCGATGATCTGCTCTATTTAATGCCCGCTGCTCAAACGAGTGATAAGACAGCCGTTGTTCCTGAACAAATTAAAAATATGGTCCAAGAGCTCAAACAGGAATTTGACTATGTCATCATAGACTGTCCTGCCGGAATTGAGCAAGGATACAAAAATGCCGTTTCCGGAGCTGATAAAGCGATTGTGGTTACAACGCCTGAAATCTCAGCTGTTCGTGATGCTGACCGTATTATAGGGCTGCTGGAGCAAGAGGAAAATATTGAACCGCCGCGGCTCGTTGTAAACAGAATCAGAAATCACCTGATGAAAAACGGTGACACGATGGATATCGACGAAATCGTACAGCATTTGTCGATCGATTTGCTCGGAATCGTGGCTGATGATGATGAAGTCATTAAAGCTTCCAACCATGGCGAACCGATTGCAATGGACCCGAAAAACCGCGCTTCCATTGCATATCGCAATATTGCTCGCCGCATCTTAGGTGAATCGGTTCCTTTACAGTTGCTTGAAGAGCAAAACAAAGGAATGATGGCTAAGATTAAATCATTTTTCGGAGTAAGATCTTAATGTGATAGAATCGAAGAGAAGAATCTGACAAAGCAATTGCTGTGTCAGGTTTTTTTGTTTTTGTCTGCTTTGTGCTTGACTAAATCGAATATTTGCCATGGACAAGACATATGATGTACAAACCCAACGAATGCAAAGGATGATGGCAATGAGTCACAGAGCAGATGAAATCAGAAAACGATTAGAGAAAAGAAGAAAACAGCTTTCCGGCTCAAAACGTTTCTCTACTCAGACAGTTTCTGAAAAGCAGAAACCCCCGTCTTGGGTAATGGTAACGGACCAGGAAAAGCACGGAACTCTACCGGTCTATGAAGATAACATTTCAACATTCAACGGAAAACACCCTTTGGTTAAAACAGATTCAATTATCCTGAAATGTCTTCTGTCGGCCTGTCTTGTTCTTGTTTCCGCCATAGCCTATAAAACAAACATTGGGCCCGTCAGCCAGATTAAACCCGCCGTTGCCAAAACTTTCGAAACTGAATTTCAATTTGCCTCAGCAAGCCATTGGTTTGAAACGAAATTTGGCAATCCGCTCGCTTTTCTGGCTCCTGAACATAAAAATAAAGAACAGCAGGTTGAAGTGGGCCAAGACCTGGTCGCGCCTGCATCCGGGAAAGTGCAGCAGGATTTTCAGGACAACGGGGAAGGGATTAAAGTCGAAACAAGCAGCGATAAAATTGATAGCATAAAAGAAGGCTATGTAATTGAAGTCAGCAAAGACAGCCAGACGGGACTGACAGTTAAGGTGCAGCATGCTGACAATACCTATAGTATTTATGGCGAGCTCAAAGATGTGGATGTTGCTTTATATGATTTTGTAGATAAAGGAAAAAAGCTCGGCTCAATTAAACTTGATGATCATAATAAAGGGGTCTATTATTTTGCCATGAAAGACGGCGATAAATTTATTGATCCGATTCAGGTGATTTCATTTGAATAAATGGCTTGACCTTATCTTGAAGATTCATGTACATCCTTTTCTATGGATTATCGCGGCGCTGGGACTGCTCACAGGCCATATAAAAGCATTATTATGTCTGCTCCTGATTGTACTGGTCCATGAGCTGGGGCATGCTGCTCTGGCCGTGTTTTTTTCCTGGAGAATCAAGCGTGTATTTTTGTTGCCGTTTGGCGGAACGGTGGAAGTGGAAGAACACGGAAATCGGCCGTTAAAGGAAGAGTTTGCAGTGATTATTGCCGGCCCTCTTCAGCACCTCTGGCTTCAGCTTGCTGCCTGGATGCTTGCAGAATTCTCAGTGATTCATCAGCATACCTTTGAACTCTTCACCTTTTATAATCTTTCTATTTTATTTGTGAATCTGCTGCCGATCTGGCCGCTTGATGGCGGAAAACTGTTTTTTTTGCTGTTTTCCAAGCAGATGCCTTTTCAAAAGGCTCACCGGCTCAATTTAAAAACGTCGCTCTGCTTCTGCCTGCTGCTCGGGTGCTGGGTTTTATTTGTGATTCCTCTGCAAATCAGCGCATGGGTTTTGTTTGTCTTTCTGGCTGTTTCTTTGTTTGAGGAATACAGGCAAAGGCATTATATCCATGTGAGATTTCTCCTTGAAAGGTATTACGGAAAAAACCGTGAGCTTGAAAAACTGCTGCCGCTGACAGTAAAGGCAGAGGATAAAGTCTATCATGTGATGGCCGAGTTCAAACGTGGCTGTAAACACCCGATTATCATAGAGAAATCAGGCCAAAAGCTGAGCCAGCTTGACGAGAATGAAGTGCTCCACGCTTACTTTGCCGATAAGCGGACGAATTCCTCCATGGAGGAACTGCTGCTGCCTTACTAAAAT
>NZ_JAVAXX010000183.1:0-13374 GCF_042709275.1 Bacillus sp. LR_5
ATAATGAATATAAAAAGAATAACAACTGAAGCTGATTTACATGAAGCTTTTAATATTAGAAAGACGGTTTTCATTGAGGAGCAACATGTATCGGAATCCGAAGAGTTCGATGAATTTGATACGCTCCAGGAACAATGCCAGCATGTCTTGGTATATCATGAGAATCAGCCTGTCGGCACGGGCCGTGTGCGCATCGTTGACCATACAGCAAAGCTGGAAAGAATCTGCATCCTAAAACCTTACCGTAAGTACGGATTGGGGAAAGTCATCGTAAGCGGGTTAGAAGAAATCATAAAAGAAAAAGGACTGACTGCATGTAAGCTGCATGGTCAAACACAAGCAGCAGGCTTTTATCAAAAACTGGGCTACCAGATTTCTTCACAGGAATTTATGGAAGACGGCATCCCTCACGTCCTGATGACAAAAGAAATATCGCGGATTTAACATGAAATATATTTTTTACGGATTAGGCATACTCATATTAAGTTTGGGCATTTCCTTAACCATACAATCAGGACTGGGCACATCACCCTTCGATGCCCTTTTGGTTGGTCTGTCAAAAGAAATCGGTCTTACCGTAGGGAGCTGGGAGGTCCTTATTTCTGTGATCCTCTTAATCTGCAACGCTATATTAACGAGAAAAAAACCTATTTTGCTAGGCTTAATTACAGCATTCATTACTGGAATAGGCATTGACCTATGGTTGTTTGTTGTAAAAAACACCATCTATCTAAATGCGTTGTTAAGCAAACTGATTTGTTTCGGAATTGGTTTGGTGCTCATCGGTCTTGGAACAGCCATCTATCTTCAGACGAAATTCGCATCAACACCCATCGATCATTTAACACTTATTATCCGAGATCTCTCCAAAAGAACAATCTTGTTTTCAAGAACATTGGTATACGCTCTTTTCTTAGTATTAGCCATCATCTTTAAAGGCCCTATCGGCATCGGAACCCTATTAACCGTCTGTTTGGGAGGAATGATCCTTCACGTTTTTATGCCTATTGTGGAAAAACAATTCTTATCAAAAAAAAGAAGGGGTTAAAAAACCTCTTCTTTGAAAAAACGAAACGCAAAACAAGCTACGTTTCGTTCAATAATTTTATGATAAATTAAAATTTATAGTACCAAAAAATCGCAATTTCATTTGCTGTTGGAAGGTTGGAATAAAGCATCGTATCAACTGCACCTATTATAAAGTGATGTTTGGCATAAAAACGACAAGCTGAAACATTAATATCTTGTGTTTCAAGCATAAGACCACAAAAGCGATTCTCCTTTGCCCACTCAATCGCTTTATGTAATAATGCTGTTCCAACGCCTTTTTGTCTATAGTCTTTTGCAACGGCAATGTCCTCTATTAGTGCATACCCATTCCAGTTAGAACGAATCTTAATCCGGCCGATGCAGTTGTTTTCAACATAATATAAAAAGACAACCTTCCCTTCATCTTCAATATAACTAACATCCATTTCATCATCTTCATATTGTTTAAAATAAGGTTTAGAAAATCGTTCCTCAGTATATGTCCAAACACCGTTTTCAAAAGCAGGTATCATTCTCCCAAAAACAACGAAAGGTTCGTTTGGTTTATTGAAATCTTTCAAATTCATTTGAGTCATTTTCTTGATCATATCAATCCCCTCCTAAACGAGATTATATTAGCATACTCGTTTCGATCGATAACAGCTTCCAAAAGGGCACTCTTTAAAAGAACAGCATCCATTACCTTTTATATATAGCGATTTTTCTATTTCACTGTCTTAATAGGGTATTTCAACAGAGGCTTGTGGTACAGTAAAAAGGAATAGAAACAAGAGAAAAGAAGATGAACCTATGCCCACTAACAATAAACTCAATGAGAAATATCATACTTCCTTCAACTCGCCCACAACCCTGTTGACTAGTATCCGTGGAGAGAGGAAGCTTTGACACAGCTTCTGCCATTGATGACATCTCTATTGAAGTATCCAAAGGACAACCAAGGATCGCTCTTTGACTTTTTCAAGAAGAAAGTAGAGTGAATAAAGGAGTGATTGAGTATGTTAACAAGAGAAGATATCTTTAAACACGTCAAAGAAAAATACGGTACATCGCCTGATTACCCGTGGGAGAAATACCCAAACTATGCTTCTTTGAGACATACATCAAACAAAAAATGGTACGGTCTTATCATGAATGTTCTCCCAGAAAAATTAGGCTTGGATGGTCATGGCGAAATAGATATTCTAAATCTAAAATGTCCCCCTGAAATAAGTGATAGCTTAAGAAACGGGGAAAATATCTTACCCGGATATCATATGGATAAGGAACATTGGATTTCAATTGTTTTAGAACGGACAGATCCAGAAGGCGAAATCTATAACTTAATCGAGCAGAGCTTTCATTTAACCAAGTGAAGATAAAGAGTGTTCCTGCTAATCAAGCTGCGAAGAGTAGTGGGCACTTTCATTTTAGGATACTGTTCTTCACTCTGTCCACAAACGCAACTTAGTTCATCTGGTGCGAGAGTGGGAGAAGAATTTCAACCAACTTCTTATGTAAAAGGATGAATAGTTATGACAAATAACTTAAAACAGAGAAGAATCATTTTAGATTTAGCAGTTACTTTAGATGGTTTTATTGAAGGGAAAAATGGAGAAGTTGATTGGTGTATTATGGACCCTGATATGGGGTTTACTGATTTTTTAAATCAAATTGATACTATTTTATATGGCAGAAAAAGCTACGATTTATGGGGACAATACATTCCAAAAAATGAAGACCCTGATACAGAAAAGGAACTTTGGAAATTGGTTCATAGTAAAAAGAAATATGTTTTTTCCAGAACACAAAATGAGATTGATAATCAAGCCATATTTATAAATGATAATATTCATGAAGAAGTAAATAAATTGAAGAAAAATCCTGGCAAAGACATCTGGCTATATGGTGGAGCGAGTCTCATTACAACTTTTATAAATTTGGGGCTTGTTGATGAATTTAGATTATCTATTCACCCTGTTGTTTTGGGAGAAGGAAAACCGTTGTTTATTGATGTAAAACAGAGGATAAATTTAAAAATGGTGAATACAAGAACATTTTCCTCTGGCGTTGTGCAAATCGTTTATCATTGGAATGGCTAACATTGTAAAGTAACACTCGACAGTAATCCTTCTTATTGAACTAAAGGGGAATCCATAAATAATGGGTTCCCCTTAATATACTATGGAATTATCAATATCAAATTTTCTGTAATAAAAGAGGATTGAAAAGGACGGTGTCTCCTCCATTAACATCATTAAGCATTATAGTATATTTTCTTCTCCCTCTTTTAAGTAATCGGCTAAGTTTTGTATTTTATAAAAAAACGAAAGAAGGTGATCCAATGCCTATTAACAATAAACCCAATAGATTAATCGCTGAGAAGTCTACTTATTTTACTGCAACATGCCACAATCCTGTTGACTGGTTCCCTTTGGGAGAAGAAACATATGAAAAAGCGAAACGCGAAAACAAGCCTGTTCTCGTATCTATTGGGTATAGCTAACGATGGCTAATCTAAAGAACATGCTATTGATGCCATGTTTATTCATTTTACAAAAAAGGATCAACCTTGGATTACTTTTACAAGATTGATCCTTTCACTCATTTAGCGATGCCTCCGCGAACGTTTATATACATTCAAGATTACTAGCCAACAAATAACAATGGTTCCTGCAAAAAGTATGAGCATATTGCTATACAAATAGGTAGAGTGATCAACGTCAATAGGCAGCAGCCTATTGTCTAAGAAGCCGATAGATAATAAACCGCCTACAATCGCAATACCCGTTCCCTCTGATAAAAAGCTCGTGAAATTAAGCAAACTCATTCCAGCGCCCGCTTCCTTTTCTTTCAAACTGCTAGACACAACTGTAGATATAACTGTTTTTGTGAAAGATAGCCCTCCAAAAACAAAAATTACTATAATTGTCATGATCCATGGTGCTGCATCTATAAAAAAGGCAGCGATTAAAAAGCCCGAAGAAAGCAATGCACTTCCAATAGTTAGTACATACAAGGAACCTTTCCGATCAACAAGCAATCCCCCAATGTAACCAAAGATGATGACACTCATTGTTCCGGGGAAAATAATGCCGCTTCCAATTGCTGTAGTACTTAAATGGTGAACATCTTTCATCATGTAAGGAACCATAGAGACAAATCCTGCTACTGTACCAAATATTAGTCCTCCGCAAAGGGTTCCAATCACAAAAAAGACGTTTTTCCCTAATTCAGGGTCAACAAAAGGGTCCTGAGCTTTCCTAATGTGTTTTACAAATATGAAGAAAGCAAGAATACTGATGATCAGAAAAGAAAATCTATAAGATGTTGTAAACAGCATAAAAAATACGATACCTGCAGACATCAATATAATCCCTGCCATATCAATGTGTCCTCTTATTCTCTCTTCCTTTTTCAACAATTTTATAAGGAATGGAACGGTGATAATTGTTGCAGTTGGAATAAGCAGCAAATACGACCAATGGATATAATGAGCAACCATTCCGCCAATAGCTGGCCCAACACCTTCTCCCATTGCTACCAGGGACCCGATCAGGCCAAATGCTTTCCCCCTGTTCTCTTTTGGAATATAGCGCGCAACGACAACCATCACAAGAGCTGGGAATGCGGCTGCACCAATCCCTTGAATAAACCGGGCTAGAATGAGTATAGAAAAGAAAGAGTGTCCAACAAATCCAATGATCGACCCAAAGCCATTTACCATAATCCCAAATAGAAGCAGCTTTTTAATGCCCAGCTGATCCGATAACTTTCCATATAGAGCTGTTCCAATGGAGAAGGTTAACATAAAGGCAGTATTCACCCAGTTTGCACTTGCTGGCAGTTTATTAAAATCGTTGGCGATATCAGGTAATGAGACGTTCAGAACCATTTCATTTAATACGCTGAAAAATGATAGAACACAAAGCCAAATCAAAACTTGATTGTGCCGTAAAGTTGACTGTGAATAAGACGTATTCACAATTTCCCCTCCATTAATGAGGGCAGACGCAGTTTATAGGGTCATTGATACGCTTCCCTCTTTTAATTGTACCCTGTTCATTTTATTGCACTTCATAATAACTCCCCCTACATTTGATTGATATGATCTTATTATATATAGACTAAGGTTTAAACTTTTACTTTTTTTATAAAAATTTGACCAGATTGCGAAACAAGGAAAAACGTTATTCGCATTTATCTCAAGTGGCAAAATGAAACATTAGTTTATATTTTCACATCACAATTATCGATAAGCAGTCAGTTATTGTATTTGTTTAGGATAACTGTGGTAACCTGAATATAACCAACTTAGGAAGAAGGTGATCCCATGCCAAATAAAAGTAAACCCAATAGATTAATCGCTGAAAAGTCTCCTTATTTACTCCAACACGCCCACAACCCTGTGGACTGGTTCCCGTGGGGAGAAGAAGCATTTGCAAAAGCAAAACGCGAAAACAAGCCGGTTCTGGTCAGCATCGGTTATTCGACATGTCATTGGTGCCACGTTATGGCTCACGAAAGCTTTGAAGACGAAGAAATCGCGCGTCTTCTCAATGAACGGTTTGTGGCGATTAAAGTCGACCGGGAAGAGCGACCTGATGTGGATTCTGTTTATATGAGAATCTGCCAGCTGATGACCGGGCAGGGCGGCTGGCCGCTGAATGTGTTTATCACGCCTGATCAGAAGCCGTTTTACGCGGGTACATATTTTCCAAAGACGAGCAAATTCAATCGTCCCGGTTTTGTTGATGTGCTTGAGCATCTGTCTGAGACGTTTGCGAACGACCGTGAGCATGTCGAGGATATTGCGGAGAACGCCGCTAAACATTTGCAGACCAAAACAGCCGCCAAATCAGGCGAAGGCCTTAGCGAGTCAGCGATTCACCGGACATTCCAGCAGCTTGCCAGCGGGTTTGATACGATCTACGGCGGTTTCGGGCAGGCACCGAAATTTCCGATGCCCCATATGCTGATGTATTTGCTTCGTTATCATCACAATACGGGGCAGGAGAACGCTTTATACAACGTGACGAAAACGCTGGACAGCATGGCGAATGGCGGCATTTACGATCATATCGGCTATGGGTTCGCCCGCTATTCGACCGATGACGAGTGGCTCGTTCCCCACTTTGAAAAAATGCTGTACGACAATGCGCTGTTGCTGACCGCTTATATAGAAGCCTATCAGGTCACGCAAAACAGCCGTTATAAAGAGATTTGTGAGCAGATCATTACGTTCATTCAGAGGGAAATGACTCATGAAGACGGAAGCTTTTTCTCTGCTTTAGACGCGGATACAGAAGGAGAAGAAGGAAAGTACTACGTGTGGTCAAAGGAAGAGATTCTGAAAACGCTCGGGGACGATCTCGGAACGCTGTATTGCCAAGTGTATGACATCACTGAAGAAGGAAACTTTGAAGGCAAAAATATTCCTAACCTCATTCACACAAAGCGAGAACAAATCAAAGAGGATGCCGGGTTAACCGAAAAAGAGCTCAGTCTCAAACTCGAAGACGCAAGACAGCAGCTCTTGAAGGCACGCGAGGAAAGAACCTATCCGCATGTCGATGATAAAGTGCTGACCTCATGGAACGCGCTGATGATCGCGGGTCTTGCGAAAGCGGCAAAGGTATACCAGGAGCCGAAATATCTCAGCCTAGCGAAAGACGCCATCACATTTATTGAAAACAAATTAATCATCGACGGCCGTGTGATGGTCCGATATCGTGATGGCGAAGTGAAAAACAAAGGCTTTATCGACGATTACGCTTTTCTCCTATGGGCTTATCTGGATCTCTATGAAGCTTCGTTTGATCTTTCTTATTTACAAAAAGCGAAGAAACTGACAGACGATATGATCAGCTTATTTTGGGATGAGGAGCATGGCGGATTCTACTTCACCGGACACGATGCAGAAGCCTTAATCGTACGGGAAAAAGAAGTGTACGACGGCGCCGTGCCTTCCGGAAACAGTGTGGCAGCTGTTCAACTGTTGCGTCTCGGACAAGTCACAGGCGACTTATCACTGATCGAAAAAGCGGAAACAATGTTTTCCGTGTTCAAGCCAGACATCGACGCGTATCCGAGCGGCCATGCTTTCTTTATGCAAAGTGTGTTAAGGCATCTAATGCCTAAAAAAGAAATCGTTATTTTTGGCAGCGCAGATGATCCAGCCAGAAAACAAATCATAGCGGAGCTTCAAAAAGCCTTTAAGCCCAACGACTCCATTCTGGTAGCAGAGCTTCCTGATCAATGCAAAGACATTGCGCCATTCGCTGCAGACTACCGCATCATAGACGGCAAAACAACCGTTTATATTTGTGAAAACTTCGCCTGCCAGCAGCCGACAACGAATATCGAAGAAGCCATCCACACGTTAATAAGCAGCAGGGATTAAGATCCTTGCTGCTTACTTTTTGATTTCTTATGGTACCATAAAGCGATCCCCGCAAACACAAGGTTGACCGCTATCGTAAAGAAAGCCTCCCACATCGGGTTCCCCCGCGTAACCGTAAAGAGAGAAGGAATTCCTCCATACACACTGTTTTTTTCTGTAATAAACATACACAAAAACATATTATTCGCGGCATGGGCGCCAAGTGATATTTCGATGCTTCCAGTTTTAATCGTGTAATAGGTCCACACAAAACCAAATGTTAAATACTCAATTCCTGCCCAGACAGCACCGTTGTTCATTTCTGGATTCGCAAAATGCAATACGCCAAACAATCCTCCGACAATCAGTGTCAAAAATAGTGGATTTTTCGTCAATCTCCCGAAAGCTTGAAGCAAAAATCCCCTGAAAAACAGTTCCTCAGCTGATGTCTGAATCGGAACCAAAATGAGGGCAGCCGCTAGCAGCCAGATAAAGCGTGAGGCATTAAACTCTTGCATTGAATAGCTATCAGGATGAATCGCAAAATCAATCAATTGTACGGCGATCATCAGCAAGAAATAAGCAATAAAACCAAAGGAAATTCTCCGCCAATTCATCTTTGAATTTGGTGTAATCACAGTTCGGAAAGGCCGCTTCAAAATAAAGTGCACAGCCAGCCAAACTCCTGGAATGGCGAATAAATAAATCACATGGGACAAATAAAGATCTACGAGAGGATCACTCAGCACAGCTTCATCCAAATCAAACGTGATATTGGGATTCACAATAACCGTGAACAGTATAACGAAAAGGTAAGCTATATTCCCGAATACATATAACCCTACCATCACCAAAAAAGCGAAAAAATATCTCCACAACGTATTGTTTCCTTCTATAGGACGGATAAATGAATTCATTCCTTCTATGTCTCTTCCTTTCAATGAGAATATTACTATATATTTGCATAAATTGGTCTATCAATCTACTGTTTTGGAAATCTTTTAAGCAAAATTAAAATATAAAGAGTGAATTTAGTTCTTCCATCTAGTGATTTGAACTCTGTTGCCAATGAACCAAGATACTTATAATAGTCCCAAGAGGGGAATTTTCAGTCTTTTCTTACTACTAAAAAGGGGGGGGTTTTTTATGAATACGATCTTCAAACAAAAGAATACACATCCTTTCTCAAACGCAGCGAATCGTTTAGACCGCCTTCCGATTTCACGCGTTCATTTCCAAGTGTTAACCGCTCTCGGCATTGTTTATTTCTTTGATCTCGCAGATTTATTTACCCTCAGCAATGTAGCGCCGGCACTGATCGAGCATTGGGGCATCCCGCTTTCAACTATTGCTAACGTAACGGCTGCTTCGTTTTTAGGCATGTTTTTAGGCGCTTCACTGGGCGGACGGCTGTCCGATCGAATCGGCCGCAAAAAAGCCTTAAATCTATTTGTCTTTGTTTTCTCAATCGCATCGCTATGCAATGCTGCGGCATGGGACATTCCATCTTTAATGACATTCCGTTTTCTCACCGGATTTGGCGTTGCAGCCGCCATGGTCATTACGAATAGCTATTTGGCGGAATTTTTCCCTTCAAGTGTTCGTGGAAAATATATTTCTTTTTGTGCCATGATTGGATTGATCGGGGTTCCGATCACCAACATTGTGTCTGCCTTTGTCATTCCTCTTGGTTCATGGGGATGGAGGCTAGTATTTGTATGGGGTGCCGTCGGCCTTATTTATTTTTTCTTCATCCGCCGTCTGGAAGAGTCACCTCGCTGGCACGAAAATCGCGGGGAATATGCGAAAGCCGATGCGATCCTCAATCGAATTGAGGCACAGGTTGAAAAGGAGAAAGGCCCGCTTCCGGCAGCATCCCAGCCTAAAGTAAGCGAAACTGTTAAGCAGAATGCAGGTTATGCCGGCTTATTGAAAGGCAGAAACCTCAAAATCACCATCGTATTATCTGCTGTATGGATTTTTGAAACGTTTGGGTTTTACGGATTTGCCTCATGGGTTCCAAGCCTGCTAAAAAGCAATGGCGTCACCATGGAAAATACATTGTGGTATAACGTATTGCATTCCGTCGGCGCTCCGCTTGGCGCACTGCTCGGCTCCATGATTTCCGAAAGATTTCAAAGAAAATGGATTTTAGCTGCGAGTGCGTTTCTGACGGCCATCGCCGGGCTCTTATATGGTATGACTTTTATTCCCATCATGATCATTGTATTTGGTTTTATCGTGAATATCACAGAACGGGTCTTTACCTCGAACTTATACGCCTATACATCTGAACCTTATCCGACTGAATACCGCTCGTCTGGCAGCGGTTTAGCCTATGGTCTTGGCCGTTTTTCAAACATTTTTGGCTCATTGCTTGTCGGATTTATTGCCGTTCAGCTCGGCTATATCAGCGTCTTCTTATTTATTGGGGGCTGCTGGCTCGCATGCTCCTTGCTGTTAATCTTCTTCGGTCCTAATACGAATGCGAAACAGATTTAAAAAAGTCAGTGCGGATCTGCCGCACTGATCTCATTACAATTGCTTCAAAATCCTCGCGGGGTTTCCGCCTACAACAGTATTAGCGGGTACATCCTTAGTGACAACAGATCCAGAAGCAATCACTGCGTTATCACCGATTGTCACTCCCGGGTTAATCACCGCCCGGCCTCCAATCCAAACTTGATCTCCAATTGTCACAGGCTTACCGAACTCCTTCCCGGATTTCCTTTCGATCGGATCAAGAGGATGACCGGCCGTGTAGATATGTACACCTGGCGCAATCAAACAATGACGGCCGATACGCACCTCACACACATCTAAAATGACACAGTCAAAATTAACAAATGTATGATCTCCGATATGAATGTGATAGCCATAATCACAGCGGAATGTCGGCAAAATGGTGACTTGATCCCCAACCGAACCGAGCAGCTCCTTCAAAAGCTCTGTCCGCACTATATCATCTTCCGGTGTTTCGTTATATTGTCTAATCAGCTGTCTCGCATGCTTGCGTTCTAGTAATAGTTGTTGATCTTCCGAATTGTATAATTCTCCGGCTGCCATTTTTTCTTTTTCTGTCCTCAGCATTTAAGTCACTCCATGTCAGATTGTAATCTCGATCAAATTTCCTTCATCATCCTCAATCACACTTTCATAGTAGCCGTCTCCTGTTGTCCGCGGGCCGTTGACGACGGCAAAACCATCCGCCTTCAACCGAGCAGTCAGTTCATCCACTTTCTCCCGGCTCCCAACGGAAAAGGCAATATGTGCCCAGCCTGTCATTGTTTGTGAGGGCGGATCGGTCACATTTCCTTTTTTCATAATCTCCAGCCTTGCTCCGGAACCAAACGTAATAAAATAAGACTTAAAATCTTTTTTCTCATTATGATACAAATCATTCGCTTCGCCATTAAAATACGATTCATAAAAAGACTTCATTCGCTCTAAATCATTGACCCAGACCGCTGTATGTTCAATCTGCATTTCTTCCTCCTCCTTCGCCTTCAATGAAGTTATAAGGTATGAAATGCATTTCAGTTCAAGCTTTTTTCTTAAATTTATGCTGAATTTTGATATCAGCGGGTTCATCCTGAAAAAATAGAGAAAATGCTGCGATGCCGAGCTGCTCAAGATTCAAATCAAGCGACGGAAAACCAAGAACACGGCTGATAGAAGTATTTCCCTCGCCTATGATTTCAACATCCCAATTACTCTTTTTGGCAAATAGATGAATTCCAGCTGCCACTTCATCACTATTTGCATAAATAGCAGTCGGAACCCTCCCGCTCATATAAAAATGTTCAGCTGCCCGCTCACCATCATTCATATCGTTGCATCCGGACAGCATATGGCGGTCTTCCAACCTTCCGCAGACAGCTTTATAGGCCGCAGCTTTATCAGCCGTGCTCGGGCTCCTATCAGCTTCTCTGACACACGTAAAAGCAATATTCTCATGCCCGCGGCCCTTTAAATAGCGAAAGCTCTCTGCATAAGCAGCTTTTCTATCATTAAAAGCACAAGGGACATCAATGTCTCCGGTATCCTCACAAGCGATGACCGGCCCATATTCCTGATAAGCTAAAATGCTGTCCCAATGATTGGCGCGGGAAGTAATGATGAGACCGTCTATTTTCTTCGTTCTTAACAGCTCTAAATATTTGATTTCAATATCGGGGTTATAATTGGTGGGGAGAAGGGTCGTTGCATACTCATGCTGAAAAGCCGCCTTGGTGATTCCGTTAACGATTTTATCAAAGCAGGGATGATCGCTATAAGGCAGAATCACACCGACTGTATGGGTTTTCCCGCGAATGAGATCGATTGCGGTTCGATTTGGTGTATAATCCAATTCCTTCATGACTTGATGAACAAGCTTTCTCTTTTCTTCAGATACATAAGGATGATGATTCAATACACGCGAGACAGTCGAAACAGATACATTTGCCAGCCTTGCGATCTCTTTTATATTTGCCATCTCTTTCTCCTTTTCATTAAAAAAAGCAGTAAGTGTAAAATCCTTACTGCTATCTCATCATATATTGAGGATAAGTTCAACAGGACAATGGTCGGAACCCATGACGTCCGCTGATATGCTGGCATCTTCAATCTGTTCCTTAAGGCTTTCAGAAACAACAAAATAATCAATCCGCCATCCAATATTTCTGTCCCGGGCGCCGGCACGATACGACCACCAGGAATAAGCGCCTTCAAGATCAGGATAAACATGACGGAAAGAATCAACAAAGCCAGCTTCTAAGAAACGAGTGAATGCCTCTCTTTCTTGATCTGAAAATCCAGCGTTATTCCGGTTCGCCTTTGGATTTTTCAAATCAATCTCCTGATGGGCTACATTCAAATCACCGCATAAAATCACTGGTTTTTTCTGATCCAATTCAAGAATATAAGACAATAAAGCCTCTTCCCATTGCATGCGGTAATCAATCCGCTCTAATCCCCTTCTGGAATTGGGCGTGTAAACAGTCATCACAAACACGTTTTCAAATTCCAGCGTAATCACTCTGCCTTCTTGGTCATGCTCTTCTACTCCGATACCGTAGATGACCTGCAGCGGTTCTTGCTTAGAAAAAACAGCTGTGCCAGAATATCCTTTTTTCACTGCATAATTCCAGTACACATGATAGCCTTCAGGCTGGAGATCAACCTGGCCGTCCTGTATCTTCGTTTCCTGAAGACATATAATATCTGCATCCGCTTCTTTCAAATAAGAGAGGAAATCCATTTTTCTCATCACAGCCCGCAGGCCGTTTACATTCCATGAAATCAACTTCATGTTTCATCCTCCCCCTATAAAAAAGAGCAAGAACCCGCAGGTCCTTGCTCTTTACGCATCAGCTTACTCACCGCTTACGTATGGAAGTAAAGCCATTTGACGTGCGCGTTTGATCGCTGCAGTCAATTTACGTTGGTATTTAGCGTTTGTTCCAGTTACACGACGTGGTAAAATTTTACCGCGTTCAGAAACAAACTTTTTAAGAAGATCTACATCTTTGTAGTCGATGTGCGTGATACCGTTAGAAGTGAAATAACACACTTTACGGCGTTTCGCACGACCGCCTCTGCGTCCTCCTGCCATTGTCATTTCCCTCCTTTCTTTTTCATTTTAGGTGATAATCACATTAGAATGGAAGATCATCATCCGAGATGTCAATCGGTTTGCCGTCGTTGGCAAATGGGTCATCATTAAAGCTGTTCCCCTGATTGCGTCTCTGGTTGTTTTGATTTCCCCCAAATGGATTATCATTTTGGCCTCCGCCAAAGTACTGGCCTCCGCCGCTGTTTCCTTCGTTGTATCCACCTGAACCAGAACCGCCGCCGTTTTTCGGCTCAAGAAATTGAACACTTTCAGCTTGGACCTCTGTCACGAAGACACGCTGTCCTTGCTGGTTTTCATAGTTTCTTGTTTGTAAACGGCCATCTACGCCTGCAAGGCTTCCTTTTTTCAA
>NZ_JAVAXX010000184.1:0-13372 GCF_042709275.1 Bacillus sp. LR_5
AACCATATACTGCAAGACATAATCACGCCTAATCTGTATCTTTTCTACTGGCACTTTCCTCACCTTCCATTCCTGAAAAACTTTTTTCTATACTTTTACATTACGGCTTATGTTAACTTTTGTCAATACATTTCCAGTCTACCTATTCCCTTTAGTCAATAAACATACTAAAATATGAGTAACAGTGAGGGACGGGGTGAGATATATGGAAAGCTTTGGCGAACAATTACGGGCATTGCGTGAAGAGAGAAAGTTAACAGTCAACCAGCTGGCGACTTATTCAGGCGTAAGCGCGGCCGGCATCTCCAGAATCGAAAACGGAAAACGGGGCGTTCCCAAACCTGCCACCATCAAAAAACTGGCAGAGGCCTTAAAAATTCCTTATGAGGGGCTTATGTATAAGGCTGGTTACATCGAAGAAGTGCATGAAGCCAAGGCCCCTTACGAAACGAAGTGCAAGCTGCTCGAAAAAGCGGAGGCCTATGACCTGAAAAACCTTGCGCTTCTTGAGAACGAAAAATGGCAATATCTCAATAAAGAAGATTTGCTCATGCTGGATCATTATTTTTCGTTTATTTCAGACGAAGCCAAAAAACGGTCTGCTGATGACTGACTCTTGATAGAAATGTGAGGCGATAGACCATGTCACCGTTCGGACAGCAATTACGGGAGCTGCGCCGCGCCCGCAAACTGACAGTGAATCAGCTTGCGGTGTACTCAGGCATCAGCTCGGCCACCATTTCAAAAATTGAAAACGGCAAACGCGGGACGCCAAAACCCGCCACGATTAAAAAACTGGCAGCCGTCCTGAAAGTGCCGTACGAAAACCTAATGGCCGCCGCAGGCCATATTCAGGCCTTTCCTGAAGAAATCCGCGAAGCATCAGAAAGCTATCAATCCGTTTATGAAATTTACCAGACGGCTGTCACGCGCGGAGCGGAGCACCTCCCGATTTTCAATAGTCAAAAATGGGAACATCTCTCAAAGCAGGATATTGAAAATCTCAGCAAATACTTCGATTTTTTGTCTTCAGAAGCAAAAAAACGCGCCTCTTCCTCATAATCCCCTGTTTCTCTTTCTATATTTTATCAATCACGCTTGCATACCCTCCCTCGTTATTTGCGTTATAATAGTAACAGACGAGGTGAAAAGTATGAACCAATCAGAAATGTGCCCTAGATTTGAAAAAGCAGTCGACATCTTAAGTAAACGCTGGGTCGCTTTAATCGTATTTCAGCTCTTGAACGGGTCTCAGCGATTTAGCGAAATTGAAGCAGCACTTCCAAATCTAAGCGGCAGAGTTCTGTCAGAACGGCTGAAAGAACTTGAGCTTGAAGGAGTAGTGAAGCGGGATGTCATCCCTGAAACTCCGGTTCGCATCGAATATTCATTGACTGATAAAGGAAAGGCACTGGCACCCATTTTAGGTGAGATTTCTAAATGGGCGACTGAATGGATTGACCCTTCCTTTCTTGACTAATTGCTAAAACGGTTCTGATCTCAAAGACGAGAAAAGAGCCGTTTTTTATTTTTTCCCAGGTAAAAAAACGATTTCTCAGCCGATATATAGTACATCCACACATTACGTTTTTAAAGGAGACCACTATATGCGACTGACGATTTCCCGCAAATTCAGCCTGGTATTTTTGACACTGATCCTGATCAATTTACTTGTAGGCGGAATAGGCGTTCTTAATATGCAGCATATCATTCAAAAAACAGATGAAATCAACACAAAATGGATTGACGGCATCAAAGGAATCACTTCAATTAATTATGTAACCGAGCACCTGTCTTCTAAAGAAAAGGACTTTCTGATTTATACAGACAAAAGCAAAATGGATACACTTGATCAAGAAATGAATCAAATCATGGAAGACATTAACCAAAAGCTCGATAACTACGAAAAAACGATCTCCACTGATAAAGAGCAGAAACTGTTCGAGCAGCTTCAAACTGAAGTGAATACCTATATGGATATTCATGCGCAAATTATCGAAAGCGGCCGCACGAATGACATGGACAAAGCAAGAGGTTTATTGGTCCAAACTGAGGCCAGCTTTGAGGATATGAAAAAAACAATCACTCAGCTTGTTGACTTAAATCAAGAAGGCAGCAACACAGCGGTAAAAGAAACGAAGGCCGTCTATCATAAAGGGCTCATTTACACTGCTTTGCTTGTGGCAGCTTCGATCCTCATCAGCATTTTCATCTGGCTTTATATCACGCGAAACATTGTAAAGCCTATCATTCGCATGAAGGAATCTGCCAATCATATTGCCGAAGGCGATTTGTCGAACGATATGGAGCCGCTCAACTCAAAAGACGAGCTGGGTGATCTGAATGAAGCGCTGCAAAAAATGGTAGGGAATCTGAGAGATATTGTCGGATATTCTAAAGACATATCAAGCCGGGTTCTTTCTTCTTCACAGGTGCTTGCAACCGCAACGAATGAAACAAGATCCGGCAGCAAACATATTACCGAGACGATGAACGAAATGGCTGAGGGCTCTGAACAGCAGGCCCAAGACGCCGTGACGATTGCCGAATCGATGAATGAGTTTACCGAAAGCATTGATAAAGCCTATAATCACGGCATCACCATCAGCGATACGTCTCAAAACGTTCTCGAACTCGCGGTAAGCGGAAACGAAAATATGGATACGTCATTACAGCAAATGAAAACCATCCATCATATTGTTGAAGAAGCCGTGCATAAAGTGAGATCACTGGAACAGCATTCTCAGGATATCAACAAGCTCGTTCAAGTCATCAACGGAATTGCCGAGCAAACGAATTTGCTGTCCCTTAACGCCGCGATTGAAGCTGCCCGCGCAGGAGAAAGCGGCAAAGGCTTCGCCGTTGTGGCAGAGGAGGTCAGAAAGCTGGCTGACGGCGTTTCTGATTCCGTGCAGGATATTACCCGGATTGTAGGCGGGACACAGGAGGAGATCCACACTGTCATTACGTACTTGGAAAGCAGCTTTACAGAAGTCGAAAAAGGAACGGAAAACCTGACAGACACCGGGCAGGCTATGCGGCATATCAAGCAATCCGTCACTCATGTTGCAGACAGCATTAAGGAAGTAACGGATGGCCTGAAGCAGTTAACAAACCAATCGATTACTATCAATCAATCGATTGAAAATATCGCTTCTGTATCCGAAGAGTCGGCCGCCGGCATTGAAGAAACATTTTCAATAACTGAGCAATCCGCCCATTCGATGGATCAAGTGCTTCTAAATGCTGAAGAGCTTGAGCAGCTGGCCAATGAGCTTAATGAGAAGATGGGTCAGTTTACGATTTAAATAGAAAAAAGAGGCTGGACTCCAGCCTCTTTTTCTATTCTATGCAGCTGATTGAACATGTTTCGCCCCGGTTCTTTTTTTCTTCACCGGACTTAATGCCCGCTCCAGCCAAGCCATGAGCAAATCCGCCCCTACCGCCATCACCGCAGTTGGTATCGCTCCGGCTAGAATAATCGCAGTTCCGTTTGTTGCGTTTGAGCCGCGGACAATCATGTCCCCAAGGCCTCCGGCACCGACAAATGTGCCGATCGCTGTAATTCCGATGGCAATGACGAGAGCCGTGCGAAGGCCCGCCATAATGACAGAAAGTGCGAGCGGGAGCTCAACCATTCTGAGTACTTGGAATTTCGTCATGCCCATTGCTTTTCCCGATTCTAAGTAGGCATGTTCAATACTGATAATGCCTGTGTACGTGTTTCGAATAATCGGCAGCAGGGAATACAGAAATAATGATAGAATCACGGTATTTGCGCCGAGCCCCATAACAAGCATTAAGACGGCCAGCATAGCGAGCGCCGGGATTGTTTGAATAACGTTTGTTACGGCAAACACCCAGGCTGACAAACGGCGAAAATGCGCGATGAGGATTCCGGCCGGAACCCCGACGACAGCGGCAAATAAAACGCCGTAAGCCGACATGAGAAAGTGGCGGCCGAATTCATCCATGACGTAACTGCCATTCTGCGCGTAATACGTCATTAACTGTTCAAGCACGTTCATTGACCTCTTCCCCCTTTCACGATTCGAAGTAGTGATGTTTTTCTAAATATTCCTTGGCAACGACAGACGGTTCTTTGAGATTGCCGTCGACTTCATAGTTAAGCTCCTGCATCGTGGCTGTGTCGATTTTTCCGAGCATTTTCTTGATGATGCCTTCAAGCTCAGGATGTTCTTTGAGCACCTTTTCCGGAACAACCGGAGAGCAGTCGTACGGCGGGAAAAATTGTTTATCATCCTTTAGCATTTTGAGACCATAGGACTTGATTCTTCCATCGGTTGAATACGCAAGCACAATGTCCATTTTTCCGCTTTTCACCGCGTCGTACACAAGGCCGATCTGCATCGGATACGTGCCGCCGAATGTCATGCCGTAGGTTTTCGTAAAATCCTGATAGCCGTTTCCTTTGAGCTTCATCCAATAGTTATCAACGCCCAGCTTTAATTGCGGCGCCCATTTTTTAACGTCTGATACGGTCTCTAAATGGTATTGGTCGGCCAGCTCCTTGCTGACTGTAAAGGCATATGTATTATCAAACCCGTAGGAGTCATACCACTTTAAATCATATCTTTTTTTAAACTCCCGCTGAGTAAGCGCCAGCGCTTTGTCCGGATCTTTTTCAGGTTCCATTCTCAACGTGCCTGTCAGCGCGTCTCCCGTATATCTTGTGGCCGCAATGTCGATTTCCCCGTTCATTAAAGCCTGCTGCTGCACCGCGTTGGAGCCAAGATTTTTAATCGTTGTTGTTTTGAGATCAGTATGGTGTTCGATCAACTGGCCAAGCATGCTGGCGATGATTTCTGATTCGCTCATGCTTTGCGCGCCGATTTTAATGGTCTGGTCTGCAGCAGCGCTGAGACCAGGAAGCGAACAGCCGCTCAGCGTCAGCGTTGCCGCAAGTGCTAAACCTATCATTAATTTGAGATATTTTCTTTTCATGAGCCGCCTCCTTATGACAATTCATTCAATCTCTGCATGCCGGCAGGTGTCAGTTTTCGTCCAGCAACTGCCAGCACATAATCAATCACAATTGCCAATATCGTGACAGGTACCGCGCCCCCGATGATATATTCCGGCTGATATAAATTCAGTCCGATAAAAATGTAATCACCCAATCCGCCGCCTCCGATAAAGGAAGCAAGCGTGGCCCAGCCGATTAAGTAAATCGTCGATGTTCTGATTCCCGCCATGATCACTGGCGCGGCAAGCGGCAGCTCCACCAAGCGGACTTGTTCAGCCGGCGTCATTCCGATGCCTTTACCAGACTCGAGCAGATTTTTGTTGACGCCGCGAATGCCGGTATACGTGTTGCGAAGAATCGGCAATACGGAATAGAAAAACAAAGCCACAATGGCCGGAACCTTCCCTACACCAAGGAGCGGGATAAAAAAAGCGAGGATGGCCAGACTCGGCAGCGTCTGAATGATATTGACAATGCCGATAATGGTGCCGGCTCCTTTTTTCATTCTGGTAAGCACAACCCCGAGGGGGACGGCAACCAGCACACCTAAGATCACAGCAATGAGCGATATCGTAATATGCTCGTATGTTTTATAAAGAAGCTCGCCCCCATTGGTTTGCAAAAATTGAACAATATGATGCATGACTTATCGCTCCTCCCTATGACAATGCTGCGAGCTGCTTTTCTTCTCCCCAGAGGGAGTCATACACGATGTCGACCAGACTTGCCCTCGTCACAATTCCGATCAGGCGTCGGTCTTCATCCACAACGGGAACATATTTGACACCCCGTTTTAAAATTTTGCGGACCGTGTCGCGCAGCAGTGTGCCGCCCAGTACTGTGTATATATCTTCATGTAAAACTTCACTGACGAGATTGGCCTTTTTCCGGCATTGATCAATGATTTCAACATCGACATAGCCTTGCAGAACGCGCTCGTCATCGACGACCAGCAATGAATCGACCCGTTCCTGCCTCATCAGCTGAATGGCCTCAGAAAGCGTTTTATCCGCGGTGATCGTTACAGGCTGTGTGTTCATAATCTGGTCAACCCGTTCAACATCCGGGCTGGATGACTGAATCAGCCGCTCCTTGCCGATAAATTCCTCAACAAATTCGTCTGCCGGATTTCTTAAAATGTCATCGGGCGTTCCAACTTGAACGATTTCTCCCGCTTTTAAAATCACAATCCGGTCTGCCAGCTTAATCGCTTCATCCATATCGTGGGTAACAAATACGATGGTTTTATGTAAGGTTTTTTGCAGTTTTTTAAATTCTTCCTGGAGGGAATCCCTCGTAATCGGGTCGAGTGCCCCAAACGGTTCATCCATTAAGATAAGCGGCGGCTCCGCGGCAAGTGCCCGTAATACACCAATTCGCTGCTGCTGCCCCCCGCTTAATTCATGAGGGTAACGGTCTAAATATTCTGGCCCCATATCGACCAATTTTAAAAGCTCACGCGCCCGCTCTTTCCGCTGCTGCTCCGGCCATTTCAGCAGTTTTGGGACGAGTGAGATATTCTGCTGAATGGTCATATGGGGAAACAGGCCGATCTGCTGAATCACATAGCCAATTTTGCGCCTGAGCTCTACAGGATCCTGGTCCATGATGTTTTCGCCGTCAATGAAAATCTTTCCGGCGGAAGGCTCAATTAATCGGTTAATCATTTTCATTGTTGTCGTTTTTCCGCAGCCGCTCGGCCCAATAAAGCAGATAAATTCGCCTTTTGCAATCTTAAGATTTACGTTGTTCACAGCTTTTTTGCCGCCCTTGTATGTTTTCGAGACATTTTCTAATGTCAGCAAACATCGCACCTCCAAAATTAAGTTTATTCAATTTGTTCAGTTTAAATTTAATTTTTCAGACAATTGAATGCTTCCCATTATAGAATAAAGTTTATAAAATAAAAAGTTTACAATTTGTTCATATTATTTATAAAGTATGTGTAAACGCTGATTTACCCGCATTGACGTGTGTTGATCTCCTTATTGCTCCAATTTCCTGCCAAATTCTCTTTTGACAGCATTTTCGCCGTATCAAAAATGTGGTATATTGACATCGGAATTGTTAGCTGAAAGGATGAAACCGTTGGAGAAAGATCCGTTAACGATCATTGAACAAGCCGAGGACCATTTTATAGAAAGAATCGCGGAAAACATGCATGCATTTGGAATGCCCTCTACCGTCGGACGAGTGCTGGGCATTATTTATATGAATCGAAAACCGATGACGCTTACGGAATTATCTGAGGCTACCGGCATGAGCAAAACACGCATGAGCCAGGTAGTGCGGGAAATGCTTGATGCCAACATTGCCGAGAAGGTGTTCGAAAAAGGCGTGCGAAAAGATTTATATGAGGTTGAGCAGGACTACTATCAAACATTTATCACGCTGTTTTCAGCCACCTGGAGCAAAGTCGTCAGCAAAAACAAAATGATGCATAAAAAACTCAATCGGGAACTGCTTAGCGTGTTGGATGAAGAGCTTACTCCTGAAGCGGAAGAAAAAGTGAATGAACTGCTGAAAGAATTAAAGGAATGGCTTGATTATTATAATTGGCTCAGCCGTTTGATTGAGTTTTTTGAGAGCGAAGAAATTTTTAAATATGTGCCGAAGCCGTAAAAAACGCCCTGTCATTACAAGGCGTTTTTTCTTATGCGGCACCTGCCAGATTTTTCTTCTTTCTCTTTTTAATCGGGCTTAATGCTCGTTCAAGCCAGCCCATGACCAAATCGGCAATCACCGCCATCAGAGCTGTGGGGATCGCTCCCGCTAATATAATCGCGGTTCCGTTTGTGGCGTTTGATCCTCTGACGATGATGTCCCCGAGACCGCCAGCACCGACAAATGTCCCGATGGCCGTAATGCCGATGGCAATGACAAGCGCGGTGCGCAGGCCGGCCATTATGACAGAAAGCGCAAGCGGAAGCTCGACCATCCGCAGCACTTGAAATTTTGTCATCCCCATTGCTTTTCCGGATTCAAGATAGGCGTGCTCAATACTGATAATCCCAGTATACGTATTTCTGATAATCGGCAGAAGAGAATACAGAAATAATGACAATATCACCGTATTAGCGCCCAGCCCCATGACAAGCATCAGCACGGCGAGCATGGCGAGAGCCGGGATGGTCTGAATGACATTCGTGACCGCAAAAACCCATCCGCTTAATCTTCTGTATCTGGCTATCAGGATGCCGAGCGGAATTCCAACAATGGCGGCAAATAAAACGCCATACACCGACATCAGAAAATGGCGGTAAAACTCCTGCAGCACGTAACCGCCGTTTTGCGAATAGTATGTGCCAAGCTGCTGTAGTACTTCCATATGATCCACCTCTTTTCTTAGTCAAAATAATGATGTTTCTCTAAAAATTCCTTTGCTACGACAGACGGCTCCTTCAGCTTGCCATCCACCTCATAATTAAGTTCCTGCATCGTTTCCGTGTCGATTTGCCCAATCAGCTTATTGATCACACCTTCAAGTTCCGGATGCGCCTTAAGCACCTTTTCCGGAATCACCGGTGAACAGTCATACGGCGGAAAGAAACGCTTATCGTCTTTTAAGATTTTCAGATCATATGCTTTAATCCGTCCATCCGTTGAATAAGCCAAAACCGCATCCATTTTCCCGTTTTTGACTGCGTCATAGACTAGCCCGATCTGCATTGGATAAGTTGTGCCGAACTCAAAGCCATATGTGCTGACAAAGCCTTTATACCCGTCGCCTTTTCGTTTCAGCCAAGCATTGTCGACGCCTAATTTATATTGGGAAGCATTTTTCTTCAGGTCAGACACGGTGTTAATATGCTCCTTTTCCGCAAACTTTTTTGTTACGGTGAAGGCATATGTGTTATCAAAGCCGTAGGAATCAAACCATTTATAAGAAAAGCGCTTTTGAAACTCGTTCTGCACAATGTTCAGCGCTTTTTTCGGATCTTTCTCCGCTTCCTTGCCGAGGGTGCTTGTTAAATCTGTTCCGGAATAGCGCGTGGCTGAAATATCAATGTCACCGCCCAGCATCGCTTGGTGCTGAACATAGTTTGAGCCGAGGTTTTTCACTAAAGCAGTATTCAAATCTGTATCATGTTCAATAAGCTGCGCGATCATATTCGCTACAATTTCTGATTCTGTCATGCTCTGCGCCCCGATTTTGATCGTATCGTCAGAAGCGCCGCCTAGACCCGGCAGAGAGCAGCCGCCTAGCAGCATGACAAAGACGAGAGCAAACGCGCCAAGCCATTTGATTTTTGTCATTTTCAACAGTGCCAACTCCTTACGATACTTCCTTCATCCCTTGCAAGCCTTTCGGCGTCACCTTTCGTTCTGTCACAGCCAGAACATAATCAATAATAATTGCCAGAATTGTGACAGGCACGGCACCGCCAATGATATATTCAGGCTGGTATAGGTTCAGTCCGATAAAAATATAGTCCCCGAGGCCGCCTCCCCCGATAAACGACGCAAGTGTCGCCCAGCCAATTAGGTAGATCGTTGATGTGCGGATCCCCGCCATGATGATGGGAATCGCCAGCGGGATTTCAACGAGCCGAATCTGCTCCCAGCCGGTCATGCCAATACCTTTCCCCGATTCCAGGAGGTTTTTATTTACACCTTTAATGCCGGTATACGTATTGCGCAGGATCGGCAGTACCGAATAGAAAAATAAAGCGACAATCGCAGGCACTTTTCCTACGCCGAGAAGCGGAATAAAAAAGGCTAAAATCGCCAGACTCGGCAGGGTTTGCACAATGTTTACGAAACCGATAACCGCACCTGCGCCTTTTTTCATTCTGGTAAGAGCAACGCCGAGCGGCACTGCAACGATAATGCCCAATACAACGGCTATGAGTGAAATATATAAATGCTCTCCTGTTTTATACAACAGCTCTCCGCCGTTCGTTTGCAAAAAAGTCATCATTTGATTCATCTTAAAAGAGCTCCTCCCCTGGTCAGATCGTCATGAGCTGGTTTTCCTCGTCGCCCCAAATGGAATCGTATACGATATCAACGAGGCTCGCTCTTGTCACAATCCCTGCTAAATGGTTCTGTTCATCGACCACCGGAACATACTTGATCCCCTGCTTCAAAATTTTTCGGACTGTATCGCGAAGAAGCGCCCCTTTTTGAACGGTATATATATCTGAACGGTATACGTCGCCAACGATGCTCGCTTTTTTGCGGTTTTGATCAATCATTTCCACATCAACATAGCCCTTCAGCACGTTTTGCCGGTCCACAACGAGCAGCGAGTCAACACGTTTTTCTCTCATCAGCTGAATCGCCTGAGAAAGCGTTTTGTCCGCAGATACCGTCACCGGCGTTCTGTTCATCATTTGCTCTACCCGCTCGATATCCGGTCTTGACTGAATCAGGCGCTCTTTCCCGATAAATTCTTCAACAAACTCATTTGCCGGGTTTCGAAGAATCTCATCAGGTGTGCCGACTTGAACGATTTCTCCCGCTTTTAATATCACAATCCTGTCAGCAAGCTTAATCGCTTCATCCATATCGTGGGTTACAAACACAATAGTTTTGTTTAAGGTTCTCTGCAGTTTTTTGAATTCTTCCTGAAGGGAATCACGCGTAATCGGATCAAGCGCTCCGAACGGTTCATCCATTAAAATGAGAGGGGGTTCCGCTGCCAGGGCGCGCAGCACGCCGATTCTCTGCTGCTGTCCGCCGCTGAGCTCATGCGGATAACGGTCTAAATACTCTGGGCCCATATCCACAAGCTTTAACAGCTCGCGCGCCCGTTCTTTCCGCTTTTCCTCAGGCCATTTCAGCAGCTTTGGTACGAGTGAGATGTTCTGCTGGATGGTCATATGGGGGAACAAACCAATCTGCTGAATCACATAGCCGATTTTTCTCCTCAGCTCAACCGGGTCCTGTTCCATAATATTTTCTCCGTCGATAAAAATCCTTCCAGACGATGGTTCTATCAGTCTGTTGATCATCTTCATCGTCGTCGTTTTTCCACAGCCGCTCGGGCCGATAAAACAGATAAATTCACCTTTGGCAATATCTAAATCAATGCTGTTCACAGCTTTTTTGCCGCCTTTATATACTTTTGACACTTGTTCCAATTTCAGCAATCCGTGCACCTCCGCAGGTTTCCTTTAAATTTTCTGAAAAGTATAATCCTTATTATAGTTTGAACTTTGTAAAATAAAAAGTTTACAATGTGTTGAAATTATATGTTATTTATAGATTATTTATTGTTATGACCGAGACGGAAAGGGTGTTCTTACAATTACGCCGGATACCTCCCACTTCCTCTGCATTCAGCTATTTTCAACATCAGGAAGAAATATGATATATTGACACCATCAATTGCCATTTGAAGGGATGATCAGCTGTGAAAAAAACCGCTCTCGACATCATTGAACATGCTGAAGAGCATCTCATTGAGAAGATTGCCGAAAATATGCATACGTTTGGAATGCCTTCAACTGTCGGACGTGTGCTCGGAATTATTTATATGAATCGAAAACCAATGACCTTAAGCGAGCTCTCTGAGGCAACGGGCATGAGCAAAACACGGATGAGCCAGGTTGTCCGGGAAATGATCGATGCCAATATCGCCGAAAAGGTGTTTGAAAAAGGCGTACGAAAAGACCTTTATGACGTCGAGCAGGATTATTATCAAACCTTCATTTCTTTATTCGCGGCGAATTGGACAAAGGTCGTGAGCAAAAACAAAGTGCTGTATAAAAAATTAAACCGGGAGCTGAGTGATCTTTTACAAAGGGACGGGCTTACCCCGGAAGCGGAAGAGAAAGTCAATCAGCTGCTGAATGAATTAAAAGAATGGCTTCATTACTATGATTGGCTGAGCAGGTTGATTGAATTTTTTGAGAGTGAGGAAGTCTTTCGGTATGTGCCGAAAACAAAAGAAAGCAGCTCTCTAAAATAAGAGAGCTGCTTTTTGCATCATGAGGTTAAGACCGGAAACATGCCTTTCAGCCCGGCACCAATCATCCCGACCGCAACCACAGCTAAGATTAATCCCATCAGTCTGGTAATCACATTCATCTCGGTTTTTCCGAGTTTGCTGCTGATAAAAGCAGAATAGTGGAAAAAGAGAAAGGTCAGGGCAATAACGGCGGCTATGCCGATCATGACAGCCACATAATGACCAATGCCGCTATGACCGGCGGAAAGGCTCATCACTGTTGCAATCGTTCCGGGCCCAGCAATAATCGGAATGGATAAAGGTGTGACTGATATATCCGCTTTTTCCTTGCTTTCCTTATGTTCATCATGGTGAAGAGATTGCACGTGTGATTCTTTCGCATTCAATAGATTATAGGCAATGCCGAAAATGAATATGCCGCCCGCCACTCGGAGCGCGTGAATGTTGATATCAAACAGTTTAAAGATAAGATGGCCGAAAACCAAAAAAGCTGCGAGAATAAAAAAGGATAAAATAGCTGCCTTCCGGGCAATCGCTTTTCTTTCCGCTGCAGTATAGCCTTCTGTCAGCGTCAGAAATATCGGTACGTTTCCGATCGGATTAGATACTGCGAATAAAGAAATGAAGACGTGAACGATGAATGAGAACATCATATACCTCCTTGTTGATAGTCTCTGCACAGGAAATAGAATTATTCTCCACCCTTTTACCCGGAGGCGATTTCCCGGTAAACCTTTATAGCCTGTCAGAAACGCGCCATGCTACAATGAAGTGACAAATTGAATAGGAAGGACGTATACAGATGTTCAAAAAAATTGCGGCAGATGCCTTGGGCTTATCTGATATCGGAAAAATTATCGAACCTCAGGACTATGACAAAACAGACGCAGATGATTATGTCATGCATGAAGATAATGAGAAAATTTATTTCTTGATTAAAACAAAAGCAGACGAGTATTGCTTTACGAACCTGGCCCTGATCCATGTAGACGGCGAACGCGCCACTTCCTCGAAACGAACGTTGAAACGCTATCCTTATTCGCAATATAAAATCTCTGACGTTTTTCTTGAAACTGCCGGAAAAGTGGATTTGGATGTTGAAATTAAGTTCAAGCTGGGCGGTGAACAATTCGACATTGATGTCCACAAAGACCAGATTGAAAAGTTAAAAGACCTTTATAAAGCACTGCTTCGCATCGCTGAAACAACCTATGAAAATGACATTTTAATCAATCAAGCGGAGCAAAGCTTAGATAAAGCAGTGACGATTCTTCACCATACCCGCCCTGAGCACGTCAATATTGAAACGCAATACAAAGAGCTGACCGAATTCGGATTTACTTGGCTGACATCCGTTCGCTCGCAGTATCATATTAAGGATTTTGGGGATGTATTTGAGAAATATATGAATAACTAGATAAAAAAAGACACAGCTGCTATCGGGCACGTGTCTTTTTTTGTATGAATAT